>JAFWBF010000136.1 GCA_017507285.1 Bacteroidales bacterium
GGCTTCGCCGGACTACAGACTACAAGACAACTAGACAACTAGTCGGGCGGTAGCCACTTGTAGACTTATGGTCTTGTAGACTAGTAGTCTGCTGAGCGTAAGCGAAGCTCTCCGTTGACCGTAGTCTTAAAAAAAACAACACCATGAAAACAACAGTTCAATTAATAGCAGCCATCAGCCTTTGCCTTTTTGGCGTGGTACTGATGATAGTGAGTTTCCTTATACCGCCAAGGGGTGTGATAGACAGCAGTGTGCTGGTAGCCACAGGCGAGGTGTTCACCTTCAGCGGTGCCCTGATGGGTATAGATTATAAGTACAGACGATAACAGACAAAAGACGTAAGGCAAAGGACGAAAGACAAACGACTAAGGGCAAACGACCTCGCAACGTTTGTCTTTAGACCTTCGACTTTAGACCTAAAACCAAACACCATGCGAACAATAACCGAGATAATTATTCATTGCTCTGCCACCTATGAGGGGCAGGCATTCACGGCCAAGGATATAGACTGTTGGCACCGCAAAAGGGGTTACCGTATGATAGGATATCATTATGTAATTCTGCTCGATGGCACTGTAGAGCAGGGTAGACCCATAGAGCAGTCCGGAGCCCATTGCCGGGGTCATAACGCTCGCAGCATTGGCATCTGCTACATAGGTGGCCTAGACCAATGCGGACATGCCAAAGACACACGAACCGAACAGCAACGTCAAGCCTTGGAGCTCTTGATAGCCAACTTGCAGGCGCGTTTTCCAAATGCCACCGTTCACGGTCACCGTGAGTTTGCCAACAAGGAATGTCCATGCTTCGATGTGGCTTCGCCGAGTGAGGGACGACGGGCAACAGACTAAAGACAAAGGACAAAAGACCTCGCAACGTTTGTCATTAGACCTTAGACATAAGACCTAAAAAAAATGAAAAAGTACCTATTGGTAATGATAGTATTGGCAACATCGTGTTGCAGCAACAAAGAGGTGGCCCATCGGACAGACACACTATACGTAGCTCAACGGCATTACGACAGTGTAATGATAGACCGGAATACATCAACAATCAAAAAACACGACACAGTGGTTGTCAACCGTATGCAAACCGAATACCGCTATAGTTTTAGGACAGACACCCTTCATCATCATCACACCGATACGGTGGTGAAAACCATCGTAGAACGGGTGCCGGCCGAAAGGTGCGAAACTCATTTATGGCCGATGGTAGGGCTAACGGCGTTGGTGGTAGGGGCGTTGGTGGGTAGGAGGTGGAAAACATGATTGTTTTCGGGATGGATTTTGGACAAAAAATGCAACATGCAAAAAAAAAACTAACGGACAACACACACACTTGTTAGGTCTGTTGTCCGTTGATAAATAGGTATTTGTATTGAATATAATTCTTAGTACGAGCGAGCAAATACTACTCTGCGTTTCGAAGGTTTTCCGCTGAATATGCATTTTCCATCTTCTTCGGGAGCGTCAAACGGTATGCAGCGTATTGTGGCTTTGGTTTTTTCCTTTATAGCCTCTTCGGTTTCGGGAGTTCCGTCCCAGTGGGCAAGTATAAAGCCACCTTCTTCGTCCAATATTCTGTTAAACTCTTCCCAGGTGTCGGCCTTGCGAGTATTGTTTTCGCGGAAGCTCAAAGCCTTGGCAAATAGGTTGTTTTGGATATTGTTAAGTAGGTTTTCAATCTTGTTTTCGATGTCGGTAATTTGGTATATTTCTTTTTCCAAAGTATCACGTCTGGCCACTTCCACGGTTCCGTTTTCGATATCGCGCGGACCTATTGCTATACGAACGGGCACGCCCTTAAACTCGTATTCGTTGAATTTCCAACCGGGTTTAAACGAGTCGCGGTCGTCGTATTTTACCGATATGCCTTTGGCTTCGAGTTTACGTTTTATGTCGTTGGCTTTTTCCGAAATCATCGGCAGCTGGTCGGCATTGCGGTAGATGGGTATGATTACCACTTGGGTAGGAGCCAATTTTGGAGGAAGCACAAGGCCGTTATCGTCAGAGTGGGTCATTATCAAAGCTCCCATCAGTCGGGTAGACACTCCCCACGATGTTGCCCATACATATTCCAGCTTGTTTTCGTTGCTTAGGAATTTTACGTCGAAAGCTTTGGCAAAGTTCTGACCTAAGAAATGAGATGTGCCTGCTTGGAGGGCCTTGCCGTCTTGCATCATAGCCTCGATACAGTAAGTGTCAAGGGCACCGGCAAATCGTTCGTTGGGCGATTTTATACCTTTCAGCACCGGCATAGCCATGTATTTTTCGGCAAAGTCGGCATATACATCTAGCATTTTGGAAGCCTCTTGGATAGCTTCTTCTTTGGTGGCGTGGGCTGTATGGCCTTCTTGCCAAAGAAATTCGGCTGTGCGTAGAAACATACGAGTACGCATTTCCCAACGTACCACATTGGCCCATTGGTTGCAAAGAATAGGAAGGTCGCGGTACGATTTGATCCAATTTTTGTAGGTGTTCCAAATTATAGTTTCGGATGTTGGGCGAACTATCAGTTCTTCTTCCAAGCGTGCGTCGGGGTCTACAACCACTCCGCTACCATCGGGGTCGTTTTTCAATCTATAGTGTGTAACTACAGCACATTCTTTGGCAAAGCCTTCAACGTGTTCAGCTTCGCGACAAAGAAATGATTTGGGGATGAAAAGAGGGAAATATGCGTTTACGTGGCCGGTGTCTTTAAACATTTTGTCCAAAGCATCGTGCATTTTTTCCCATATTGCATATCCGTAAGGTTTTATAACCATACATCCACGCACAGCAGAATTTTCTGCCAAATCGGCACGTGTTACCAATTCATTATACCATTCTGAATAATTTTCCGAACGTGTTACAAAATCTTTTGCCATTATTAAAATCTATTAAAGTATCAAATAATATCGTTATCTAAGCGTTTATATCGGAAATTTTTCGTACTTTTGCCGAAAGATTTCGATGTGCAAAGATACTAAATAAATAGAAATAAAAACTTAAAAAGGAAGGAGTTTATCATGACAAGAATATCAAATAAGTTGATACCCAATGTAATAATATTTTCAATATTTATGTGCTTTTTGGGTAAAACAGCGTCGGCTCAGATAGAAAATTACGACGAAACTTACTATTCTCCGACAAAAAATGAGGTAGTTGTTGAGAAATATGACCCAATTGTGTTGTATAAAGATACCACTATAAGGGATGTGGAACAAGAGTTGATTTTGGAGCTCGAAGGTACACCTATGAATACCGAAACTAAGGCCAAAGCCAAAACGGTTGTGGTCTACGACGAGTCGGATTATTACGATTATGCCTATACTGCAAGAATAAGACGGTTCGACAACCCGGTGATAGGGGTAGGTTATTACGACGACTATTATACCAATATGTATTGGTACACCTATAATCCCAATTATTGGGGGGTAAGTATCTATTTGGGCTACAACTGGTGGTATCCATCATGGTCGTGGTACTACCGTCCGTACTACTACAGCTATTGGGGATATTACGACCCCTTCTTTAACCCATATTGGAATCCATATTGGGATCCTTTCTACTATGGTCATCACCATCATCATGGCCATCATCACCACTA
>JAFWBF010000137.1 GCA_017507285.1 Bacteroidales bacterium
CAATCGTATCATGAAAAAGATTAAAATAATAGTTCCAACTATCGCCGGTATCGTATTTGTTTTCTTCTACGTTATTGGAGGTTTCCCGGTGATAATTATGAACGAAGATGCCATTGAGCGTTATGAAAATGCCAATGAGTCATTGCCAATATGCATGGATAGTGTAATGAACCCTTTGGAAGGTATGGATTTTTCTACGGGGAACAATAAATTATTTCTAATCTTCAGTTTGTCGGATTCGGATAAGGGAAATCTGCCTGCGGGTATACTTAGGCGGAAAGTGTTGAGTTGTAAAGACAGTAATGTGTTGCAAGAGTTTCAGAATCGTTTCAATATCAAAATATCCGGAGGTGACGCATGCACACTAACGACTAGGCTTTTGATTTATAAAGCTGGTGAGTTGGTATTTGCCGGCTTTGTGGACATTGATTCGCATAGCAAAGGAATACAATCGCCCATCTATGGGTGGGCCAAGTTTGTGGATGCAGAAAAGGTTTTGGAAACCATGTCTAAGTTCAAGCCATACAGAGGTGTGGTTTTGCTGTTGGATTAGCTTGAGCAACTAAAATGCTATTTGTCTGAAAATGATTTTTTAGAAATTGACTATACTTTATTCCTCTTGTTGCTTTTTATTCAAAAAAAAGAATCCTGTCTTGAAACAAAAAGGGTA
Organism: Bacteroidales bacterium; assembly: GCA_017507285.1. GTDB lineage: Bacteria > Bacteroidota > Bacteroidia > Bacteroidales > P3 > HGM05376. The sequence goes on from JAFWBF010000137.1 coordinate 671, forward strand.
TTGCCTAAAATATCAATACCCTGAAATATAAATAACAATTGCAAATAAATACTCAATAGCTAAAAGCTGTACCAATTATTTCACTACTATCTTATCAATAAATATATGTTCGTTTCCGACTTCGAGGTAGAAGAAGTATATGCCCGAATGCAAACGGCAGTTCAATGTTTCGCTATCTGCAACACCGCTTTTGCGATACACTTCCCGGCCGTTGATGTCGGTTGCGATTATGGTTGCCGAATTCATATTGTTGGGCAATGATATTGTGAAGTGGTCTTTAATGGGGTTGGGGAATATTGCCGGTTGGGTGTTTTGAGCGTTTGGACCTTCTATTCCCATCAAATCTTTGTAGCCTATTGCCAGTGCATACTCGCCTTGCTGTATATTGCCGGTTATCATATAGCCTTGTTTGTTACCCTCTCTTGTTGCCGATATAGGAGTCCATTCCGAGTTTGAGTTTGGGCGGTAAAGGAGTATAAGCGAGTCTACAGAGTTGGAGCGGTCTAAGAAACCCTTGTCCAAGTATTGGTATTCGTTGTTCGAATGTACTGCATACCAAAATCGTCCCTTGATGGTATTGTCTTGAGGAAGGTTACCTGTTACTTTCCAGTATCGGTTTGGCGACATTCGTTTTATGGCCTGGTGATGAGCAAAGGCTGTATCAGGTGCTACCCAGTGGTGGTCGATGTTTATCCACGCTTTGCTATTGTATGAAGTTGCTTGCAGTCCGGCATATGCGTATGCCATGTTATGGCGTTGGGTGTTTTTTATTTCTACGGCTTCGCTACATACGGCGTCGGATATTTCGTTGTAATAATCTACTATGGCGAATGCCGGAGCGAATGGCAGTTCGAAAGTTGCACTTCCGCTTTCGCCATCGAAAGTTGCTATGCGTGTAGCTGTGTCCATCGATGATGAGAAGAAGGTGATAGGCACGCGGTTGCTGTTGGCGTATGTAGTGGTTCCCACAAGGCGTTGACGAACAAAGGCTGTGG
>JAFWBF010000138.1 GCA_017507285.1 Bacteroidales bacterium
GGATATGGATATGGCGACGAAAGCGAAGCCGGTAAATAATCGTGTCAATCATTAAACTAATATAGATAGAATAATCCTCGTTTGCGTATGTGAATGAGGATTATTTTCAATTAAGTTGATATATAATAGATGAACAAGATAAGGAAGCAGTTTAGATATACAGAAGATAAGATCTATTTTACTGCATCGATAGGAGAGCTAAAGATTATTTTAGGTAAAAAGCAGTCGGCATTGCAGGCTCTGTTAGAGATAGAAGACGATTTGGACGATGAAATCTTCATATCGCGTGCCAATGGTTATGCCACCACAAAGTGGGGCAAGGATGTGATAGAAGAGAGAATTGAACTATATAAAAGTCAGATTGCCCAGCTTGAGCAATGGATTACAACTTTTTGATTGAGGTACAATAAAAGGGGGAAAAATGAGTTTTGTATAGCAAAGTATTACAAGGAATGACGTATAACAGTAGAAAAATAGCCGTAATAGGATTGGGATATGTTGGGTTGCCATTGGCACAGCTCTTCGCCACAAAATATAAGACAATAGGGTATGACACTAGTTCAACTCGTGTTGGAGAGTTGAAGATGGGACATGATTCAACTATGGAACTATCGGACAACTTGTTGAACACTGCTCTGAGGAACGGCTTTAAGTGTACTGACAATATAGCTGATATAAAAGATTGTAATACCTATATAGTAACTGTTCCCACGCCTGTTGATGCCAACAATAACCCCGATCTTACCCCTCTGATAAATGCAAGTACTGCCATAGGAAAGGTAATAAGCAAGGGAGATTTGGTTATATACGAATCCACTGTATATCCGGGCGTAACAGAGGAAGTATGTGTCCCGACCATAGAGAAAACATCCGGTTTTAGGTTTAATGTTGATTTCTTTGTAGGCTATTCGCCTGAACGTATCAATCCTGGTGATAAGGAACATACGGTCGAGAAAATAGTAAAAGTTACATCAGGCTCTACTCCTAAGATAGCTGAAATGGTTGATGAGCTCTATAATTCAGTACTTGTTTGTGGTACTCATAAAGCACCATCTATAAGGGTAGCGGAGGCTTCGAAGGTAATTGAAAACTCGCAACGAGACGTTAATATAGCCTTTATGAATGAGTTGGCCAAGATATTTAATGCTATGGATATAGATACCAACGATGTTATAGAAGCAGCTGCCACCAAGTGGAATTTTATAAAGCTATCGCCCGGATTGGTGGGTGGGCATTGTATAAGTCTCGATCCTTATTACCTCATACAGAAGGCCCAACTCTATGGGGTACTACCCCGTATTATGGCAGAAGCTCGACGCCTTAACGATGGAATGGGTGCATACGTTGCCAACCAAGTGGTGAAGTGTATGAACAAGAAAGGTGTTTTGGTAAAGGATGCAGATATACTTGTATTAGGGTTTACCTTTAAGGAGAATTGTCCCGATATAAGAAATACCAAGGTAATTGACATTTATCGTACGTTGGAGGAATATACTCAAAACATCGCTGTATATGATCCCTATGCATCAGCCGATGCTGTTATGAACGATTATGGAATACCAATAAACTCCAATGTTGCTACTTTGAAGTCGGGACAATATGATGTTGTAGTACTGGCAGTGGCGCACGAAGAGTTCAAACATTTGGATGTACGTGGATTGTTGAAGTCTGAGATTGGAGTTGTCTATGATGTTAAGGGTATTCTGCCAAAAGATATGATAGATGCGAGACTATAAAAGATAACTGATATGAAGAATTTTGCGCTTATCGGAGTAGGAGGCTATATTGCACCTCGGCATTTGAAGGCCATCAAAGATACGGGAAATAATTTGGCATCGGCTTATGACAAGTTTGATAGTGTTGGTATTTTGGATAGTTACTTTCCAAATGCTGCTTTTTTTACAGAGCAGGAACTATTTGATCGTCATAATACAAAACTTCAAAAATCAGGCAATAAGATTGATTATATATCGGTATGTACACCCAATTATTTGCATGATGCTCATACTCGTTACGGTTTACGTTTGGGGTGTGATGTCGTTTGCGAAAAGCCTTTGGTGCTCAATCCATGGAATATAGATGCTCTTGAAAGGGTAGAGGAAGAGACTGGGCATAAGGCATACAACATTCTTCAACTTCGTTTGCATGACTCTGTAGTTGCTTTGAAGAAGCGTATCGAACAAGGTCCGATTGATAAAGTATATGATGTAGACCTTACCTATATAACTTCCAGAGGTAATTGGTATTACACCTCGTGGAAGGGTGATGTACGCAAGAGTGGCGGTGTGGCCACAAATATTGGTGTACATTTTTATGATATGTTGGCTTGGGTATTTGGTAAAGTTAGCAAGAATATTGTCCACGTTATCAGCCACGATCGTGTAGCCGGGTATCTGGAGTTGGAAAAGGCAAGGGTGAGATATTTCCTTAGTATCAATGCAGATCATCTTCCTCCTCGAGCACTTGTTGAGGGCAAACGTACCTATCGAACCATTATGGTCGATGGTAATGAGTTTGAGTTCAGTACAGGTTTTACCGAATTGCATACACTTAGTTATCAAAAAATTCTTGCGGGTGAGGGTTTTGGAATTGCCGAGGCGAGGGAGTGTATCAACATAGTTCATGACATAAGAAATGCTGTGCCTATAGGGTTGAAAGGCGACTATCACCCATTGGCAAAGCATCCTATAGCTAAACATCCTTTTGGATGGTAAACATTTGGAATATGCAGTTTAGAGACTTGAAACGACAATACCTTGCTTTGCAAGCAGACATTGATAGTGCAATAAAGGAGGTAATCAGTTCTACGGTTTTCATTATGGGCAATCCTGTAGTGGAGTTGGAAGAGACGCTGGCACAATATGTAGGTGTGCGCCATTGTGTTGCATGCGCCAATGGTACCGATGCCCTTGTTATAGCCCTAAAGGTGTGGGGAGTGGGAGAAGGTGATGCAGTGTTTGTGCCCGACTTTACCTTCTTTGCATCTGCCGAGGCTGTATCGGCTGTAGGAGCAACGCCTGTGTTTGTGGATGTTGATGGTAAAACTTTCAATATCAATACTCTAGATTTGGAGACCAAGATTGCTGAAACTTTTGCTATTGGTAGGCTTCGTCCCAAAGTTATATTGGCAGTAGATCTTTTTGGCTTGCCGGCCAACTATCATGCCTTGCAACAAATTGCAAATAAATATCAGCTAAAAGTCCTTGAAGATGCTGCACAAGGTTTTGGAGGTGGCATTGATACACGTAAAGCCTGTAGCTTTGGTGATATTGCCACTACGTCGTTTTTTCCGGCCAAACCCCTTGGCTGTTATGGTGATGGTGGTGCTTTGTTTACTAATAGCGATGAATGGGCTACACTTGCACGTTCATACAGAATGCATGGCAAAGGCGATAATAAATATGATAATGTGCGTATAGGTATGAACTCAAGGTTGGATACTTTGCAAGCTGCCATACTGAAGGTAAAGTTTAAAGCATTTGCAAATTATGAGTTGGATGCTGTACAACAAATAGCAAAACGATATACTGACAATCTTCATACTATGGTACAAACTCCCTTTGTTCCACAGGGTTTTACCTCCTCGTGGGCTCAATACACAATAGTTCTTGATGATGAAAATCACCGAAATAATCTTCAAAATAGCCTGAAAACAAGTGCTATACCCTCTATGATATACTACCCCAAACCCATACATGAGCAAGCAGCCTATGGCACCATGGTGGATAAACCTACAGGCTGCCCCATTGCCGAAAGGCTTTGCCGAACTGTACTTTCATTACCCATGCACCCATACCTCGAAATTGATGAGGTGGATATGATTTCGGCCGAGGTTGCAAAGGCAATTTCCTCCCTATAGATAGCACTATTTTATTTTGTCCGAATTTTTTTTCAAGAAAAATGAATTTTTTTTGAAAAATTTTTCTTCACTTAATTATTTGTATTACAGCAATTTGGTTGTAGTACTCGAAAATAATATAAAAAATATTCGATTTTTCTTTCTTTTTTTTCTTGTTTTTTGAGGAAATATCCCCCATATTATTTGCATAAAATATTTGAAATTCTTTGCAAATATCCTTGCAGAAATTTGAAGAGGAGAGTAGGGTGTTTTATATAATAATATAATAATAATCTGATACTAAAATGAGAATAAAATCAATGCAATTGCCCATGAACAAGTTGGGTACAAAAGAGTCAGAACTCAATTATGTTCTGAAACCGGTAAAGGCCGGTGTTATAAGTGATAAAGAAGTTGTCAATTTCTGCCATTCACTTACACAAGTTCCAAGAGCCTACATCAAGGCCTCTATGGAAAGTATAGTTCAAGCGGTGGCTCACTATCTGTCACTTGGATATAGTGTTAAGTTCGACGAACTTGGTACATTTTATACCACAGTAGATTCTGAAGCTGTGCAAAATGTTGCAGATGCAGGTATGGCACAGTTAAAAAACATCTATATCCGTTTCAGACCAAGTGCCGATTTATCTGACACTGTCCGTAGTGCTGATATCAATCTTGAGGGAGTTTATAAGATTGTAGATTTTGAAAAGAAAATCTATGAGAAAGTAAATCCTTCAACATACGTTGATAGCACTAATGGTGGTTCAGGTTCTGATTCAGGAAACAATTCGGGTAGTGGTTCAAATCCCGGTGATAATGGTGATGACCTTGTAGGGTAGGACTTTTTATCTGCTTTGGTAGCAGAAAGTTGTGCGGAAAATTGCTCTTTGTGGCGGTTTTCCGCTTTCTTTTTATTATTGGAGCTCGTTTTGGGTTATATAAATCATTCGTGCTTGTTTAAATATCATGGTTTATGATATTTACCACTATTGTTCGACTATTTGCGAGATAGATGTTCGATTATTTCATTGCCCGATGCTCGAGCGTTTGAGACTCAGTTGTTCGATTATTTTATTACTCCATGTTCGAATGTTTAAGAGTCAGTTGTTCGATAATTTTATTACCTATTGTTCGACCTCTATATTATCAATGTTCGATTGGTTGGGTGTCCGATCTACGATAGTTTGGGTGGCTAATGCACGAGTATTTGGGTATCAGATCTACGACAGTTGTATTATCCCCTAGTCGATTATTCAGCTGTCAAATGTTCTACTGCTTAAATATCTGCTGTTCGACTATTTGTAACGTTCTGACCGATAGTAAATAATGCTTATTTCAAGCATATCTTTTACTTTTTTTGGAAAATAAATTGTCAAAAGTTTGTTCAAAATAAATAAAAAGTGTATCTTTGCAGGACAAAATGATTTTTTTTTTGTGTGTATATGTGTAATAATTAGATACTTAGAGGGTTGTAGCAAAGGCTTTCGTTCAAAGTGTCTGATACATTAAAAAGTTAGTAAATATATTGTAATGAAGAAGTTTTTGATATACTTTGCAAGATTGGTTTATGGCAAAAGAAACTCCAATTCTTTTCCGAGGGTGCTTATTCTTTTGTTTGATATTCTGATAGTGATATTTTCGTACTTCCTTCTGATGATTTTGAAGGACTATGATCATTTGTCGGATATGCGTATAGCAGATTCTTTGCGAGAGTTGGTACCTGTGCTTTTAGCATTTGTTGGGATATTTATTGCCACCAAGTCGTATCGGGGAATGCTTCGCTATTCCGGTTTCAATGATATTGTTCGTTTGATATTCATAACAGGGCTTTCATTTGCAGTACTTACGGTTGGAAAATTTCTTTTGTGTCATTTCTTTCCACAGTTGCTCAGTTATTTCCCGACCTATATGGGTATACTGTTTATATGTATTTTTACCTTTATGACTCTTACTAGTTCGAGGTTGTTGGTACGAAGAATATATAATGAATATCTTCGTCCGCATGCCAAGATTGTCAATGTGGTGATATATGGTGCC
>JAFWBF010000139.1 GCA_017507285.1 Bacteroidales bacterium
GAGGCCGGTATCATTTTTTCGTCTTTCTTTTCCATAGGTTATTGCCTGATATTAAAAACATCTTTAATAACCAACAACGGAGCGAAAGGTTTATAGTGCAAAAAGTAAAAAAAAGGTGGAACGCTGTCCCACCTTTTCTGTTATCATTTATTTTGAATATTGTTCCAAAACCCTTTCATAATCGTCCAATGACATACTGCCATTCTAATAACATTTACCATCCGGGGTGCAGAAGTGCTTCTTGGGCGGTGCAGGCTTGTAGGTGCGGAACGACACAGTGTCAAAATCCATATAATCAGTCATGTCAAAATCATAATCAGCATATATGGTATCAATCTTGTCAAAATCTAAGTCCTTTACCTCCATCGAATCTATTTGCACCACTCTACGCAAGTCGTATGGAGTTAAAACAGCTGCATCTTTATATACCTCTACTACCTGTTTTATCTTACCTTCTTTGTTTATAAGCAACGTAAGCGGAATGCTTTGTGCCCATGTAAATGCACGTTTGGGCTGTGTGGCATAATTAACGATGTTCAGTATACGGTAAATACGATTACTTTCGTGGAACATAGGGTCGTCATCGCGGAAGAAATACCCTTCGGCTATTCCGTGGTTTACAAAATAATCGTGCTCCCACACTATGCTGCCACAGTCGTCCATTATAAAGTACATTTTGTAGTGCGAAGTATCCAAATTTTTATACATTGGCAGATATACATCTCTCATTCCCAACACACAGCCTCCGCAGTATGGGCTGGTTATAACTACAATCTTATAATGCGAGGTGTCGCCCTCTATCATCTTGCGAAACCTGTCGGCGGTAAGCGGCGTAATAACGTCGGTATATTCGGCCGAGCGTTTTATCATCCTTTCCGATGCGTAAGACACTTTTATGGGCGAATATTTGCTTTGCGTAAAGGTAAGCACGGCAACAACCGCAAGCAAAAGTACTACCAACAATAGTAGTATCAAAAGAATCTTCTTGATTTTTCGTTTCATTTGTTTATTAGTTTTTTTGTTGTTTATCAATATATTATTTATCTATTATCAGTAAAAATCCATAACTAAACGCTTGCAAAGGTACATATTTATTTGGAATTATCAAACCGATAGGCCGGGAAATATATTGCCGGTGTGGGCAATGATTTTTACCGTGTGCTTATAACATTTTTCTCCGATGCTTGAAACACTTTTTTCCGATGCTTGAAGTGATGGTAATGAAAGTGCTGAAATAATAGTATCGAAAGTACTGAAATTATAATATTGAATGTATTATAATGCTTATCAAAAAAGCCTTTTCCGATATGTGAAAAAGGCTTTTTCATTACTCGAAAAAGGCTTTTTCGTTATGCAAAAAAGGCTTTTTTAAATAATGAAATTGGCATTTTTTCATTTTTGAAATGCGTATTTCGCATCTTATAATAGGGTATTTTAGATGATTTCTTCAATACTTTTAATAGAATATTTTCAATACTTTCATGATTATCATTTCAGCAGTTTCGATAGTATATGCGCAGGCATCTGTAAAAGATTGCATAGGCATCGGGAAAAAGTGTTTTAGGCATGGGCAAAAAATATCCTGCCCAAAGTTTGAGAATGAAACCATGGGCAGGACGAAGGTATATAACTGTATGTAAGACTGTTAGTCGTGTAGGTTGAGTAGTGCCAAACCGCCCTCGGCCGTTTCTTTGTATAGGCTGGGCAAATCTTTTCCGGTAAGGTTCATGGTATAGACCACTTTGTCGAAACTTATGATATGCTTACCGTCCGAGAGCATGGAGTAGAGGTTGGCTTCAAGTGCACGCAGGGCTGCGAAGGCGTTACGCTCTATGCAGGGTATCTGCACCAGGCCACAAATAGGGTCGCAGGTAAGGCCCAGGTTGTGTTCCAAGGCTATCTCGGCGGCATACTCTATTTGTTGTGGACTTCCACCAAATATCTGATTGGCAGCAGCTGCGGCCATTGCCGATGCCGAACCTATCTCGCCTTGGCAGCCCACCTCGGCACCGGATATGGAGGCATTGGTTTTTATCACGTTGGCAAACAAGGCGGCAGTGGCCATGGCTTTGAGTATGGCCTTGTCGGAAAAGTCGTGATTGTTTTTGAGATGGTAAAGCACGGCGGGCAGCACCCCCGACGATCCGCATGTGGGAGCCGTAACTATAAGTCCGCCGGCAGCATTCTCCTCGGCTGTAGCCAGGGCGTAGGCCATCACCAAACAGCGACCTTGCAGCGAGGGCTTGTAGCTTCGGGCTTTTACATAGTAGGTTGCAGCCTTGCGTTTGAGGCACAGGCCTCCGGGTATCACCCCTTCGTTTTGCAAGCCTTGTTCCACAGTGTTTTGCATTATCTTCCAGCGCTCGTTGAGGAAGTCCCATATATCGTCGCCCTCGTGGTTAACCACATATTCCCAATATGTAAGACCATGCCGCTCTATGTATTTGAGTATCTCGGTCATGTTGTTGTGTTCGTACAGATGCTCTTGGCTGAAGTGGGTGTTTTGGTCGGCCAGGTTTCCGCCGCCCACGCTGTAAATTTCCCATTTGTCTATCACACTGCCGGCATTGTCCAAGGCCTCAAAAAGCATGGCGTTGTTGTGAAAAGGCAGGAAAGTTTCGGGCTTCCACACCAGCTCTACTTTCCTGGGGTTCAACGAGTCTAGTATAGCCTTATCGGTAAAGTGTCCCTTGCCTGTGGCGGCCAAACTTCCGTAGAGGGTAACGCGGTACGAGGCGGCCTGCGGCGTGCGAGCCTTAAACTGTTCGGCGGCCTTGCGTGGGCCCATAGTGTGGCTGCTTGATGGGCCCTGACCTATTCGGTATATCTTTTTAATCGATTCCATATTATTTTTATTCAATATAATTATTCAACACTTGTGCTTTCGTTTTGTCGTAATGTGGCGCTGAATATTCCAAATTCGGGGTCGCCCGATTTGTAAACGATGTTGTAGGCATTGTAGAGCAGCATGTAGTCCAACATATTGTAGTAGCCATAGTCGTTCAAATGCCACGGGCAGAAGAGCGATAGCGAATGCCATGGTGCTGCCGAAAATTGGGTTTGCCCCTCCTTGCGTAGTCTATAGCCCCCCTCGGGCGGTGCCATCGATAGGTAACGCTCGTACACCTGGGGGCTTATCGGGTCGTTGCCCTCGTAGCCGTGAAGTATGGCGGCTATAAGCGGCAGATGGGGAAAGACAAACTCTTGCTGCAAATCGGGACGCATCTTGGCTATCTTTTCGCCTTGCTTCTTCATCCAGTCGTAGATATTGTCGGCACCCCTACCCCAGTCGTTGCCCACCACCGAGCAGCAGTATATGCCGTACCACACAAAGTTGCCCTTCTTACGCATAAGGCAGTTGTTTTGCATAAAGTTCCACACCGTTCGCCACCATCCGTTGTCGGAGTTGCCGAAGTGTAGGTCCTCGCCGGTGATATACTCTCCGGCCAGCACATGACCATGCTGCAACCACTTGATGTCGCCACTCTTTTGTATAAGCTGTCCGGTAACGGGGTTTACAATCTCCCACTCTTTTCGGCCCTTATCGTCCACGTTTTGCATACAGCGTACAAAGCTTCGAGCCAAATCGGTTACATCGTTGCGCAACTGTTGGTCGTCCACAAGTTTTATCACCAAAGCAAATCCGAGGTAGCAAGCCCATATCTGGTCCTGCGATGGTGCATTGCTAAGGGTTGTGGTATCGCCAAGTCGCGACTTGTAGTCGCTATCTATAGCATCCACATTTATAAGTTTGTTTAAATCGGCAGGCACATCATCGCGCAGGAAAAATCCGTTCAAGCTGTCGCGACCATTCCAATAGCTTTCGGCATGGGAATCCAAGCGTTTTAGTGTTGCCACAGCCCAACGAAGTTCTTGCAATGTAGAGTCGGTAGGGCGACCCTGAAGCTGCAAATTTCTGTATTCCAAAGCCAGCATGGCAATATAGTGTCCCTGCCACCAAGTAGCGTCGGCCCAATAGGCAGTAACCTCACCTTTGTCGTTGACCCTTATAAGCTCTATAGGCAAATGCGAGCCACTAACGGAGGCATCCTGTGTGTAATACATAAAACGGTGCTTCAGCTGAGCACGATAATGGTTATACTTCTCCTCGTTTGTAACCGAGGTTTGAGAGAATAGGTCAGTGGCCCCAATCATCGCCACCAAAACAGCAACTATATACTTTGTTTTCATGCGTTATTAGTTTTATATTCCAAATTTTGAATGTGCAAAGGTACAAACTTTTCAAATAACATGCAAGAGGTTGGTAGTCTTTTATCCATTTTAGAGGTGAAGGGGGATAAAAAAAGTGCATTTTAGCAATCGTGAACTTAATATGTATTTTTGTCCACAATTCACAATAGAAAAGCGAGGCTACAGCATAAATGTTATCCCGGCTTGGAAGTTTTAACGAAAGACAAAACAATATTTTGACAATCAAAAATTAATATGTAACTTTGCAAACCAAAAATTCGAGCAAAATAGTTAAAGGTGGGTTCTCTGTTTTGCTTGAAGGTGAGTTTTTAGAACTTACCTATATTTGCATTCAATAAATCGAAATTTGCATAACTTTACAATGAGAAAGAAATTATCAGAAATGACCTTGGAAGAACTGTGGCAATTGTTTCCAATCTTCTTAACAGAGCATCAAGATTCCTGGAAAGAATGGTATCTCGAAGAAGAACACCTGTTGAAAAAAGTTATGTCGAAAAATGAGAGAATAAGCCATATCGGAAGTACGGCTGTCTATTCTATATGGGCAAAACCAATTATTGATATTCTTTTAGAAGTTCCAAGGGAAAGCGACTTGTTGTATTATAAGGATTTGATTATTAACAGTGGTTATATTTGTATGTCTCAGACTGAGAATAGATTGTCTTTTAATAAGGGATATACAGAGAATGGTTTTGCCAAGAGAGTATTCCATCTACATTTGAGATATGAAGGCGATAACAATGAACTGTATTTCAGAGATTACCTTATAGAGCAACCGGATGTAGCAAAGGAATACGAGGAATTGAAATTTAAGTTATGGAAGAAATACGAACACAACAGAGATGCTTACACAAATGGTAAAACTGAACTTGTTAAGAAATATACCGAAAAAGCCAAAATACTGTATAGGAATAGATACTGATAAATTTCAATTCACCCTCTCTTTGACTCTGTTCGTCTGCCCCTCCCATAACAACGACGAAAACAATCACACACAGCGAAACAAAAAAAAAGGAATAATTCCCCCTTAAAAATGTAAGAAAATCAGTATAATTCCCCCATAAAAGTGTAATAAAACCGCTATTATTCCCCAATAAAAGTGTAACAAAACCGCTATTATTCCCCCTTAAAAGTGTAACAAAATCGCTATTATTCCCCCATAAAAGTGTAATTTATTTTGTTATATCAAAGAAATGTGCAACTTATAAATTAAAAACCAATCATCAAAAATTTCCGATATACTATTATAGCAAAGAGGGTTCGACAATGGAAATAGACTTTGTGGTGCAAACA
>JAFWBF010000022.1 GCA_017507285.1 Bacteroidales bacterium
GCAAAAGCAAAACCATCCGACAATATTCTGTTTCGAACAATACCTCGTAGCGAGTTACCACCGCCCAAGCCTTCGTATATAACGCGTTGAATAAATAAAGTATTCATATAAGTATTAAGATAAAACGGGCTTTTGCCCAAAAGCGTAAGCTGTGTTCCCACACGATAAGCCAACGATATATTCTCTGTAATAGGTATATATTGGCGGAAGTTGAAGTTAAACTTCAGATTGTAATATTCTTTCATATCACCAAAAGCGGCAGTATATGTAAAGAAAGCATCAGTATATATACCCCTCGAAGGGTTCTGTTGTTGGTTTCGTGTATCATAAGTCAAGCCACCTCTTAAGTATGGATGCCATCCGCCGTTAGCTTCGTTATGGTCTATTATTCCCCACAAAACATATTTTCCATACAATCCTGTAGTGTCAGGCAACTGTTCTTCAAGGTCTTTACCATCGTTGAGCATATCCAAATCAACATCTCCGATTCTGTATCCCAACACACCGGCACCTACATTCCAATACCAATTGCCGGATATGTTTCCTTGCAAGTCGGCAGCCGTTCTAAACAAATCGCGTTTCATTTTGTAGAAAGCACGGCTCACATAGTCGTCACTTTCATCATCAGTCCATGATGGGTTATAAATAGATTGATAACCATTGAAGCCATAGAAATCAGAGAAAGCATCTGGCAAATATGTAATATCTACGGATAAACGATGATTAGGAATAACATACTTCGAATCATAGAAAAAGCGGAATACTCCATATTGTTTGGTCGTATACGACGCTTCTAAATACAAGGAATGCAAGTATTCAGGATAAGTTGAACCATTACCAAAATAATAGATATTGGTCAAAGCACCATACTGAAAACCATAATCGGCATCGTAGGATACACTTGGCAAAGCACCAAAAGTCCAACCTTTGCGTATATTTTTTTCGTTTGTTATATCCTCATCTTGTGCTACCATAGCCATTGCCGATAGTAGTAATACCAAAGATATAAATGTCTTTTTCATAATTTATGCGTAAGTTTTTGTTTGTACATTTGTTTTGTCAATTCAAACATTATGATTAAAAAAACGAAAGTTCACCTGTCATTTGAAGGGAACTTTCGTGTATAATCTCTTTATAGACTCGGCAATATCACCGACATCAAGATACCCAAATATGTACCTATTGCATAGCCTATCAGTCCAATAACAATACCGCTTATAAGCACTTTCTTGTTCTTCATGGCTCCTACTACAGGTGGTATAAACGGAGGCGAGCACAACATACTCACTATAGCTACCGTAAACAAGTCGCCACTCACTTTAAAGAAACGGCACATCAAGTAGTGTAGGAATATAGCTATTGCCATAACCACAAGTATAAACCAAAAGATTGTAAAAACTTCAGTATTGATGTTGTGGATATTAAACTGTGAAGAAACCACTATGCTAAATATCAAGATAAAGAACATACCCAACTCGAAAGTCTTAGGTATTTCTCTTATTTTCTTGTTAAACGATGCTACGATACCCAATGTAGTGATGGTAAGTATTACCACAAGTTCGTTGAGTTTGCCTGTTATCAGCAACGACAAGCCTGCACCTATCAGTACAAATAGCAACGATAGGCCGAATGCACCAAGCAGTTTCAAAAAGTTCTTTCTTTTGAACAACCCATCATAGTTTTCGAATGTGTTGCTCTCCAAATCCTTACCCGATATCGACACTGTAAGATTTTCGTCGGGAAAAGGAAGTATCTTACGAAACACTTTGTAGCCACCTGCGATTAGGAAAACAATGAACGGAAATGTGATAAGCATCTCGAATGTGAGTGATATAGTAAGGGTATTGGGGTCTATATCCAATGCACTGCCTATAGCAGCAAAATTCATTGTACCACCGGTGTATATAGCCACCATGAGCGACGAAAGGTCGCTAAGATTTTCTATGTCAGAGTTTTTGAACAAGAAAAACGATACTACCACTGCAACAACTATGGCCACCAAACCCGATACAAGAGCCTTAAAAGTTTTGGGTAACGATTTGGTCCACAACCTAAAGTTGCAACTAAATAGCATTAATGGTATTGCCAACGGAACGGTTATATTCATAAACCAATCCTGTATCTTAGCCATCTCGGTCGATTCGTTAGGCATGGGAAATAGCCCACTCAAAGCCATTACTATACCCACAAAATAGGCAAGCATCACAGTTCCTACCTTTTGGGCAATCTTCGAGCGTTGAAAAAACAGTATTATCAACACCGGGAAGAACAAGTAAATCAATATAGTAATTATAGTCATATAGTAATTTTAGATTAATAATTCGGCTTGTTCAAATAAAAAGTCCACCACCATTAACAATGGAAGTGGACTTTTGTTGAAGTGTATATTAGTCTTCTTTAATATTTGGAAGTTCCAATCCAAGACCTTTTTTCTTGTCTACACGTTTAAGTATTATACCTATTATCAAGGCAGCAATACCCAAGCATGCCAACATTACCAATGGCCAAGTGTAATTCAATTGAGTAGCATCAGTTACTCCCGGATTTGTTTTGTCCAACACTTTACCAATAAGCAATGGGAACAACCATAAACCAATATTTTGTATCCAGAATATCAAAGCGTAGGCCGAACC
>JAFWBF010000140.1 GCA_017507285.1 Bacteroidales bacterium
GAAGCATAAGAACCATACATCGTATAGTAGATGATTCGTACAAATATAATACCGACATCGAGAACACAATAAAAAACATGCAATAATATTATAGGAGGTTAATAAAATGAAAAGATTTTTAGCTCTATTTGGTGTTTTAGTTATGTGCATGACAAGTTTCAATATGTTTGCACAAGATAACCAAGAAGTAAAAAAGATTTCAGAACTTCACCAACAAACCAAATATTTAACTTCGGTGGGTTTACGTCTTACAGACTCTGATGCTGCAGGAGGCCCCTATGGAAGTGGTGAAGATTATGTTGTAACATTGTATGATACAATTTGTTCTCACCCCAACCGTTTGACTTTTATGGTTGACGATTTTGACATTCATCCAAGCGACACTTTGTACATATACGATGGTCCTAATACAGCCTCTCCTCTTTTGTACAAAGGCAACAACAACAATTCCGCACTATCGGAATACTTTTATGCATCTGGCGATTGTTTGACCATCCGTTTCAAATCTGATGCAGCCGACACTGCCAAAGGATTTATAGCCAATGTAGTTTGCACAAAACCTTGCCAAAAAATGATATTGAGGTGGGACTCTGTATTCTATAAAATTATAGATGACGAAGAAGTTCCCTTCAAGGTAACAAATGGTTTCGACTTGGACACAATATACGATTCAATAACAGGTATTACTACTTTCGACACCAACCGTTGGCAAAGTTTCGACATTTGTGATGGCGACAGAATTGCAATACCGGTAGTAACCGAATTTCCCGAAAACGGATTGTACTATCATCAATCTGACGAATATTGCCGTTTTAAATGGAACTTTGGTGATGGCGATACTGTAAATAACTGGGGTGCCAATGTTGTACGACACAGTTATGGTGCTGTGCAAGGTTATGACTTATTCTTGTACGTTACCGACTCCAACGGATGTCAATCCAAACAGTCAATGACTGCACGTGTGCGTATCGCACGAAATCCTATAAAAACATTGTTCGACCTTCCTACTATTTGCAACACGTCGTATGCCACCATATCAGTAGGTGCAGGTAGTGACGCAACCATCATTACCCAACCATTGGAATTCGTAAAAGAAGCTATGAAAGAAAACAACTCTCGTACGTTTGTACCCGACGGTCCAAACTGTGATGATCCTTGTTTCTATGCAGCGGTAAATTTCACCGAATTCCCTTCTGGAAGACGAATCCAATCTGCTTCCGACATCTGTGCTATATGTGTAAATATGGAACATGAATTTATGGGAGATATTGAAATTGCCATTGTATGTCCTGAAGGTCAAAAAGCCACTTTAAAATATAAACCTACCGAAAGATTCAACCAAGTACTTAACGAATGGGAATACCCCGGTGGCGGTGGTGGTGGTAAATTCTTTGGAATACCCTATGGAGGAAATGGGCACGGCACTTACGATGGTAGTGGGTCTGAAGGTTACTGCGACTCTCTGTATAACATACCGGGAGTATGTTGGAACTATTGTTGGTCCAACAGTAGAGACTATGGCTATTGGGATGTAAATAGAAACATGGATGCAGATATGAGCAATGCAATATATGTTATAAATGATGCAGGACAAGTACAGGTAACACACGATTTCGGAACTACTCTTCCTCCGGGATACAACCAAACAGGCAGTGCCCCAGGCGAGGTAACATGTAACACTACCGACTCTAGCCACCGTGCAGAAAAATTAGGTTTCTACAAACCATCTCAAGGTTTCGATAACCTTGTAGGATGTGCATTGAATGGAGAATGGAATATCGAAGTTTGCGACACATGGGGAGCTGATAACGGCTGGGTATTCAGTTGGTCTATGGAGCTATGTAATATCAGTACATCCGATTGGACATACGATGTGGGAATAGACTCTGTATTATGGTCCGAAAGAACTCCCGGTGTAAGAATATCAACCGAAGGTAGTACACAAGGTAGGGTAACAACACCAGATACTGCAGGCTACTTCTTATTGAACGTAACTATCATAGACGAATTTGGCTGCCAATGGGATACTTGTACAGGTATTACCACTGTTTGGGAACCCCGTCCAAATTTAGGCAACGATACTGCAGTATGCGACGACGAATCATTCCTTTTGAATGCCGACGATGGCAGAGCATATAAATACAACTACTCCTACATGTGGTCTCCAACATACGAAACCACTCAAAAGATATGGACTCTTAAAACCGGTGGTATAGCCACAACATACGAAGTTGAAGTGTCAAACACTATGCATGGCATCAGTTGCTCGGCTCGAGACAACAAGATAATAGATGTAGCCCCGAAACCTATTCCTAACTTCAATATTATTGGTCTTCCATTTGTTGAAGGATGTGAACCATTGGATATAAAGATAGAAAACCGTACAGTAGGAGCTGCCAAACACCTTTGGGTATATGGCGATGGCCATACCTCAACCGAAGCCAGTCCAAAACACACATACTACGCAGGAAACTACGACTTTTACTACTATGCAACATCCGACAGAGGATGTATAGACTCTATAAAATATGACAATTTTGTTTCGGTATTTGCCAGTCCTAAAGCCAAGTTTTCTTGGGAACCTGAAACCCCAACTGTTCTTCACCCCGATGTACAGTTCAAAAACTTGACAATGCCACACAATTCTGACAATATATACTACTGGAAAATACAATACGACAAGGATATCACACACTCTGTAACAACTCTTAGAGAACCTGAACCTCTATACACATTCAAAGCATTTGACGACCAAAGTATAGCCGGCAAATACAACATCGAATTGATTGCACTTACCAAAAACTTGGCACCTAGTGGCAACTATATCACATGTGCCGACACTACCGAAAGTAGCCTTGTATTGGTAAACGACTTCTTGCAATTCCCCAACGTTGTAACTCCTAATGGCGACGGCATCAATGACGTGTTCGAAATAATAAACCTTGTTGAGGGATTAGGCTATCCAACTAACGAATTGTCTATCTTCGACCGTTGGGGCAAGAGAGTATTCCACAAAGAAAATATCGCTAGCAAAGACGAGTTTTGGGATCCGGGTGCCGACAACGCCCCTGCAGGTACTTACTTCTTCAGATTTGTTGGTAAAGGTTACTTAGGAAACATCCAACGAAACGGAGTAATCGAAGTAATAAAATAACTAAACATACATACATAAAAAATAAAAAAAGGGAGACAAATGTCTCCTTTTTTTTTATTTTTTTATCTACAAGCCTTCATATATACGCTAGAAATGTGTATATTTGCAAAATAAAACACATACTTATAATACTTCATAATAAATTAAATTACAATACTATGGGAGGTTTTTTTGGTGTAGTTTCCAAGCGTTCTTGCGCAACAGACTTATTCTACGGAACAGATTATCACTCACATTTAGGCACAAAAAGAGGTGGATTGGTAACAATTGATGACGGTATTTTCTATCGCTCTATACACAATATCCAAAACTCATACTTTAGAACTAAATTCAATGACGAACTTGGTAAATTCAAGGGAAAATGTGGATTAGGAGTAATTAGCGATACCGATTCACAACCCATAGTCGTAAATTCGCATCTAGGACGCTTTGCCATCGTTACGGTAGGTAAAATAAACAACATTGCCGAACTCGAAAAGGATTGTTTGGAAAAGAATCAACAATTCACCGAACTAAGCTCCGGAATGACCAACCCTACCGAATTGGTTGCTCTGATGATAACACAAGGAACAGATTTCGTTGATGGTATCAAAAATGTATTTAAGCGAATAAAAGGTTCGTGTTCTATGCTCATACTTACCCAAGACGGTATTATTGCAGCAAGAGATTTATACGGACGTACCCCAATAGTCATTGGCAAAAACGATGATGGCTATGCAGTGGCAATGGAAAGCCACAGCTACATAAATCTAGATTATATTACAGAACGATTCGTTGCTCCTGGTGAGATTCTAAAAATAACACCATTGGGAATAACACAGTTGCTTGCTCCTTTCGACAAAATGCAGATATGCTCCTTCTTATGGATATATTATGGATTTCCATGTGTAGACTACGAAGGAATCAATGCCGAAGAAGTTCGCTACAAAGGCGGATATGAGTTAGGACTGAATGACGACGTTGAAGCCGACTTTGTATCGGCCATACCCGATTCAGGCATAGGCATGGCTCTCGGTTATGCTGCAGGAAAAGGAATACCATATCAACGTGGTGTGGCAAAATACACCCCCACTTGGTCTAGAAGTTTCATGCCTATCAATCAGGAAGAACGTGAACATGTGGCTAAAATGAAACTTATTCCCAACAAAGCCGTACTTTCAGGCAAACGTGCTGTATTCTGCGACGACTCGATAGTGAGAGGTACACAACTTCGCGACAATGTGAAGATGCTGTATGAATATGGAGCAAAAGAAGTTCATATACGTATCAGTTGTCCACCTTTGATATGCAGCTGCAACTATCTGAACTTTACAGCATCAAAAAATGAAATGGAACTCATTACCCGCAGAGTTATTAAAGAGCTGGAAGGCGATAGCACAAAAAACATTGACAAATACATGGACGAGACATCCAAAGAACACGCCAATATGGTAGAAATTCTACGAAAACATTTTGGTGTCGACTCTTTAAAATTCAACACATTACCAACATTAGTAAAAGCAATAGGACTTCCTAAAGAAAAGATTTGTACCCATTGTTTCGATGGAACTAGCTGGGGTGAATAGAACAATAAAATGGCATCGAGATACGAAATAATAAAACCAATCGAAGATTCCCTCAAGGAATTTAACCTACAGTATGAGGGCTTGGCCAACAGTGGCATAAAGCTGCTAGACACCATGGTTTCTCATATAGGTCAAACACGTGGCAAACAGCTACGCCCTATTCTATTGTTACTCATATCCGGTGCCTTCGACAATACTTCCAACAAAGCTGTACGTGCTGCATTGGCCATCGAAACACTACACATAACAACTTTAATCCACGATGATGTAGTGGATGAATCCCTACTACGACGGGGCAAACAAACCTTAAACAGCATTTGGGGAAACAAATTGGCAGTTTTGGTTGGCGATTATCTCTACGCCAAAGTTCTAAACATATTGGTCGATATCGACGACAAAGAGATACTGAAAACCATAAGTTCTGTGGCCCAAGAAATGGGTGAAGGCGAGCTACTACAGCAAGAGAATGCTCGCGAATACAACCTTACCGAAGATAGATACTACGAAGTTATACGTAAAAAAACTGCTGTATTGTTTTCAGCATGTTGCAAAATCGGGGCTATTGCAAGCAATGCCACCAACGAAGAAATAAAAACAATGGCTCTATTTGGCGAATACTTGGGTATCGCATTCCAAATACAAGACGACATTCTCGACTATTCCAAAGAATTAAACACCGGAAAAACATACGGCAACGATATTCGAGAACAAAAAATAACACTTCCCCTAATATTCGGACTAAACAACGCCACCGAAAAACAGAAAGACGAAATAAGAGAACTATACCATAAAGAGACTATAACACAACAAGAAGTAGACAGCATAATAGATACAATAACCAATTTGGGTGGTATAGCCAAAGCAAAAGAAACCATAGATATGTATATCAACAAGGCATACAACCTACTCGACTGTCTACCAAACAACCAACACAAACAATCGCTCCAATTGCTTATTCAAGATATAGCAACAAGGGAGAAATAAAAATAATCGAATATTAATCAACTTAATACTAAAAATGATGAAGAAGTTATTAGTAAGTGCATTAGCTCTATTCTTATCTATAGGAGTATTTGCACAAGAAGCAAAGAAAAGCGTTTTGCCCGACAATATATCGGTAAAAACATTAGACGGGAAAACAGTTCAAACATCTACGTTCAACAACGATGGAAAACCTTATATACTATCGTTTTGGGCCACATGGTGTAAACCATGCTTAAGAGAACTCAACACCATAAAGGAAGTGTACGAAGAATGGCAAGAAGAAACAGGGGTTAAGATTATAGCTGTAAGCATCGACGATGCCAGAGGTGCATCGCGGGTTAAACCATTGGTAAATGGTAGTGGTTGGGAATACGAAGTATACATCGACCAAAACCAAGACCTAAAACGTGCTATGAACGTAGTAAATGTTCCTCATACTTTTATAATCAACGGCAACGGCGAAATTGTATGGCAACACACATCCTTTGTCGAAGGCAGCGAAGAAGAACTTATTGAGCTGGTAAAAAAAGTGATGAACGGAGAAGACATCTCGGAAAGCAAATAAACATAAATAGAACAATATGAAGAGATTATTTTTGCTGTTGCTGGTAGTGGCTGTAACCATAGATCTACAAGCCCAAAACCTTGGCGGAGGACAAGTAACCGGCAACTTCCAAATAGATGCACAACTATCGCGTCAGGATTCGTCCATAGGCGCCGAAGATGTACCACAAAAGTTACTATCAAATGTATTTGCCAACCTTCTATACACCAATGGTGGTTTCTCGGCAGGTATACGCTTCGAGTCGTACCTCGACCCCCTACTAGGATTCAACTCGCAATATAAGGGTGCCGGTATTGCCAACAAATTTATGAGCTATCAAGGTGATATGTTTGAAATAACTGCCGGAAACTTCTACGAACAATATGGTAGCGGACTTATATTCCGCTCGTACGAAGATCGCAACCTTGGCCTCGACAATGCAATGATGGGTGTAAATGTAAAAATACGTCCAATGGACGGCATCATCATCAAAACAATGGTGGGAAAACAACGATACTATTGGGACTATGGCAAAGGTTTGGTAAGAGGTATTGATGGTGAATTTTCTTTAAACTCCATCATAAAGAAGTTCGAAGAGAGCAAGACTCGCATAACCTTAGGTGCAGGTTTTGTGAGCAAGTACGAAGAAGACCAAACAATATTGGCCCCTATCGATGGATTCAAACTAAACCTCCCTCTCAATGTAGGTGCCGGATCTTTCAGAATGGACTTGGCTCATGGCAATTGGGGATTGCAAGCAGAGTATGCAATCAAAAGTCAAGACCCTAATGTGCTAAACAACTATATCTATAAAGGTGGCAACGCCTTGTTTGTATCGGCATCTTATTCTCAGAAAGGATTGGGAATAAACCTACAAGCCAAACGAATAGACAATATGGGATTCAAGTCGGAACGCTCGTTGGCCGGCGAAATGCTTTACATCAACTATATTCCTGCTATGAGCAAACAACACACCTATGCCCTTATGGCCCTATACCCAGCCATCACTCAAGTAAATGGCGAGATGGGCATACAAGCCGACGTTACCTATTCAATAAAGAAAGGCTCTTTCCTTGGCGGCAAATACGGTACTACAATCAAGATGAACTACTCGCAGATAATGTCAATAGACAAGCAGCCATTGGAAGGGTATACCTCAATAGATGAGATGGGTACAAACGGATATACTTCCGACGTTTTCAAGGTTGGCAATGAACTTTACTACCAAGACTTCAATGTAGAGATAAGCAAAAAACTGTCTAAAAAATCAAAACTTGCCCTTACCTACGCCTATATAGCTTTCAACCCAATAATGGAAAACGAGCATGGCGATATACATTACAACAATGTAGTGGTGGCCGACTACACATACAAAGTAAACTCTAAGAATGTGTTGCGTGGCGAACTTCAATGGCTTAAGAGCAATATCAAATACTTCGACGAAGACAAACGCAGTGGCGATTGGCTGATGGCATTGGTGGAATGGAACTTCACTTCGGCGTTCTTCCTTTCGCTTTCCGACCAATACAATTACAATGGTAGCAAAGAACACTACTACAACGTATCGGTAGGATACACCCACAATACTACTCGCCTACAGATAGGTTATGGCAAACAACGCAAAGGTTTGTTGTGTATAGGCGGTGTTTGTCGCGAAGTGCCGGCCAGCAATGGCTTGATGATTTCACTTACTAGCAGTTTTTAATAAACCAAACATATTGA
>JAFWBF010000141.1 GCA_017507285.1 Bacteroidales bacterium
GTAATTCAATTGAGTAGCATCAGTTACTCCCGGATTTGTTTTGTCCAACACTTTACCAATAAGCAATGGGAACAACCATAAACCAATATTTTGTATCCAGAATATCAAAGCGTAGGCCGAACCAATGATTTTTTCGTCAACCAACTTAGGCACGCTTGGCCACAACGAAGCAGGAACCAACGAGAACGAAGCTCCCAATACTAAGATTGTGATGTACGCTACCACTGTACCTCCAATGGCACTACCTTTAAACATCGGTAGTATAAAAGCAAATGTAAGGTGGCAAGCTATAAGCAATAACGAACCTATCATAAGCATCGAAGCTGCTTTACCTTTACGGTCAACATAGTTTCCAAGTATAGGAGTTATAGCCACAGCCAACAATGGGAACACTGCAAATATTGTTTCGGCAGTACCTCTCATGTAACCCATAACGCAGTATACCACAAGGGCTACAGCAGCTATAGCCATAAAGGATATTTTCAAACTCTTTTTCTTCATAAAGTTGCTTACGAAAGCAAATACAGCTACCACAAGCATAATAATATATTGAACGATAGTTACAGCATCGCCAGCCCAGAACGAACCTGCTTCGGGCAATTGAAGTGTAAGGTTACATTGAAGCATGTTTACAGCATACTTTTGGAATGGGAATATAGCCGAGTAGTACAATACGCAAAGCAACGCTACCAACCAAAATCCCATGCTGGAAAGAATCTTGCCAAGGTCGCTGATTTTAAATGGATCGTCCTTTTCTTCGGCTTCACCTGTTTGTGCATCAAGTTTCTTATCCATAAAGAAATAAACAATGAACATTATCAAAGCTATACATAGCAATATAACTCCGAACGCTACCGAACGAGCAACATCAACATCGCCACCAAGCTTTGCAAAGAAAGGCGAGAAAATCATACATGTAGCCACGCCCAAACGTGCCAATGCCATTTCCGAACCCATAGCCATTGCGGTTTCGCGTCCTTTAAACCATTTTACTATACCACGTGATACGGTGATACCGGCCATCTCAACACCACAACCAAATATCATAAATCCGATAGCAGCAACTTTAGCCGATGCAGGCATGCCTTCGTAGAAAGGCGATACCCCCAACTCATCGAAACCGGGTATATAATTCAAATGTTCAGTAAACCATACTTGCAAAGAGCTTGTTGCGAAAGCATCGGTTACTGCATACCATTTGATTACTGCACCGATAAGCATTACAGCACCCGACAAAAGAGCAGTAAAGCGTACGCCCATTTTATCAAGTATAATACCAGCAAAAATCAAGAAAAATACAAACACGTTTAGGAATGTTTCAGAGCCTTGCATAGTTCCGAACGCTGTAGAATCCCAACCTCGTGTTTCCTGCATTAAATCTTTAATTGGTGAAAGTATGTCCATAAAGATATATGAACAAAACATGGCCAACGCCAATAACAATAGTGCTATCCAACGTATAGCAGCATTGTCTCTTAAAGTACCTATTTTTTCTGTCATCTTTATTTATTTTTAGTTATTGATAGCAACGACATAAAGTCGCAACCATACTCAAATAATTTATTTATATTAAAGGTGCAAAGTTACATATTTATTTTTAATTACAAAGTTTTTTTTATTCACTTTATATCCAATAAACTAAAAACCAATATAATCAAACAAAAAAAAGAGGGGATTTACAGGTTATTAGTGGAGCTATTTGCTTGTTTCCGCATCACAAAAAGAGCAAAAAAGAAGGTACAAAACAAGCATCCTGCTGCTGTCTCCAATGTATCCTCACTTATAAACGATACCATAACGATCAAGAAGTATGCCATAAACAAAAGTGATTCGAAAAGTTTTTCTTTCCGTATAGCATTGACAAATAAAGTTACAATAATGGCAGTCCCCACTACTCCAAAAGTTAGCAATAAGGTTAGGTATTGGTTGTGGGTACGCATATTACTATCTTTCAGTTCGGAATTGTTCTTTATTAAATTGTTGCGTATCTCGTCAGCTACATCACCAGTTCCCACTCCCAACCAAGGATTGTGCAATATAATCTCACAAGCATTACCCCACAATTCAAAACGTTGCAACATCGAAAAGTTTTTCACACTACCATACACCTTGTAATTTTCGTATTCAAACATCAGCCGATATATCATTTGCTCAACAATAGTACCATAGGCTTCGTAGTAGGTGGCTTTGCCATTCTCTATGGCTTGGACATCGTAGGCAGTCAATGCTGTAACACCTACACTATCTTTGGTCAATCCTTTCGAATTGAGATATCTTATCAGCGTAGGCTCTATTGGATAACCATTGGGTGTAATATGTTTCAATGGTTTGTTGCTTATCTTATTCCATTCATCATCCAATTCGGTATAACATATATAATTGTTTATATAGTTGCCACATTCCACAAAGCCATCTTGGTGATGGGTGTATACATTTCCGTTTGCAGTTGTCTCTTCTAGCGGAAGGGTCGATAATGGCATCAACTTATAATAAGTGTTTGCATAGTATCCAACTATCAATACAAGCACTATCAATACAAGCACAAGGCCAAGAAAATACATCGTCAGATATAGCTTGTTGCCCATTCTCTTTAATTGAAAAAATAGCACTACAACCAATGCCAAAAACAAAACAATGAACCCGGTATAAGATTGCAGCAACAGCAAGTAGACTACAAACCATCCTAACAATGCAACAAATATTAATATACAAATCTTCTTTCTAATTCCACAAAGTGTTGGTATTCCCCTTACCTTGTTGATGTAATAAAGTAATATAAACATCGCCATACAAGTATTAAGTGCAAGCCTTATATGGGATATAAAGGGAAATAGGTTACGATATGCAATATCGGGATTTATCAGGTGATTCACCCAACTATATGACGAAACGAATAACAATGTACAACAATATATTACCAGTAGTACATCAATACGTTTACGAGAAAGCGGCTCCGATGTAAGCAACACCAATGGCACAATCAGTAACGGTAACTTTTTACGCAAATCATCAAGTGCATAATCCCAGTTATATGAAAACAAACACCACAATAGATGTACAAAAAAGAAAGCCACGAAAGCCCATAGCAATGGTTGTCTTCGTGCCTTTCTTAGTTTATCTTTCCACTGTCCTTCGGCTATCCAGTTGACCATCAATAGCACTTGAGCCAAGCTCATGAGAAAATTGGATGTAGGTATGGCTATCGTCAATAATGCCAACAACCCGAAATAAATCCAACTATGTGCTACCAAACGGTTCATGAATATGGTATTTAATCAGATGGAGCAGTAGGTTTGCTATTTTCCACCGGCTAGTATATTGTTGTATTGTTCCTTGTTGCCCAATATCTCTATAGCCTTTTTCACCCCTGGATCCGACTTCAACGATCCCTCTATTCGACCCTTCTCGTAATAGTAGCGACCCAATATTTCCGACTTAAGCAGTTCGCTTATATCTTCGCGGTTCTTCTCCAAGTCTACAGCTTTGTCGCTGTGTACTTTCTGCATCAAAGTCTCTATATCGGACGATATGGCATCAAGATATTTTTCATCTTTGGCAGCTTCTTTTAAAAGTTCCAAAGCCTTTTCGGTTGATGTCGAATAGTCGTACTTTTTATCTTTAAGGTATTCTTTAAAATCGTTATATATCTCATTTGTTATCTCAAACTCCGAAGGCGACGCTATGCTTTTGTGCTTGTTGGCAAATTCTGTAGCATAGTCAAAGATTAGAAATTTCCTTACAAGAGCTACCGTTATGTTACCTACCATGATAGTATCCCTTACTTCAACATCGGGTTCTATGCCGAAGCCGTCATATACTATACGTCCATTTCTAGTTTTGAATGCTGTTTTTAACGAGTCGGGAACTTTGGTAGCTCTTCCCGATTCGTCTCTGTGTGCATAGTCCAATGCTTGGATGCAACGACCGCTAGGAATATAATATTTGGATACAGTTACCTTCATCTGCGAATTATAGGTCAACGGTAATATATTTTGCACCAATCCTTTGCCAAACGATCTATTGCCTATCACTACGGCTCTATCCAAATCCTGCAACGCACCCGACACTATTTCACTGGCACTAGCACTGTATTCGTCTATCATTACAGCCACAGGTATTTCCTTATCCTTGGGATTGCTACGTGTAAAATGTTTGGTGTTTTTTGATGCCACCTTACCTTTGGTTTGTACCACCAATTCGTTTCGAGGAACAAATATGTTTACAATATCCACGGCCTCGTTCAATAGTCCTCCACCATTGCCTCTAAGATCAAGTATCACACCTTTCATATTGGAATTCTCGGCTTTCAATTTGTCAAATGCCGCTGCCACATCTTTGGCCGAATTTTGTGTAAACTCGTTTAGCTTGATATATCCTATTCCATTCCCAACAAAGCCATAGTATGGCACCGGTTTCAACTTAATCTCTTGGCGTGTAAGGGTCTTATCAAAAGTCTTACCATTGCGTTCCAATTTTAGATTAACATCGGTTCCGGCTTGTCCACGAAGTCTGCTACTTACATCAGCAGTTGTTTTCCCTTCTGCCGACTCACCGTCTATCTCCAATATTTTATCACCGGGACGTAAACCGGCTTTATCGGCAGGCAAACCTTCGTAAGGTTCTGCTACATATACAAATTTACCATTCTGATGAATCAATGAGCCTATACCACCGTATTGCCCCATAAGTTGCATTTTCACATCCTCTATATCGCTTTCGGGTATATACACCGTATAGGGGTCCAACGATGCCAACATTGCATCAATGGCAGTCTTCATCAGCTTGCCCGGCTCTATATCATCAACATAGTTGAGCTGAAGATTTTTATAAACAGTCGAAAATATCTCCAAGTTTTTGCTTATTTCAAAACCTTTGTCGTCGTTAGTGTTTTGTGCAACAAGTGTTGTTAACGATAGCATACATGCTACGGCACAGATTTTTATCTTATTCATCATTATATTTTCAGTTTATCCTACGATATTTATTTTATGCAAATAACGATAGTTATATGTTTTTATTTCGTCAATGCAAAAAATCAACATTTCTTTGCACATAAAGTTTCTTTACAACTGTTTTTTACCACCGGCAAATTCTTTTAGCGCAGGCTCTGTCATTCTCTGTATCGTCCACTCATCCATAGGTATAGCTCCTATCGAACGATAAACCGAAAGAGCCGGAGCATTCCAGTCTATACATATCCATTCCATTCGTCCACAATTGCGTTGTACAGCTATCTGTGCCAAATGTCTTAGCGTGGCCGTTCCATAGCCTTTGCCTCGCTTGTCGGGAACAACGTATAACTCCTCTACATACAAACCTTTACGTCCGGTAAAGGTGGAAAAATTATGAAAAAACACCGTAAAACCTATCACTCTATCATTGCCTTCCTCGCGAAGCAATAGACAGTTGGCGGCTTTCTCTTCAAACAGCGAGGTGTATAAAGTTTCCTTGTCGGTCACAAAATCATCTTCACATTTCTCATAAACAGCCATTTCATGAATAAAATCGTATATAACATCAATATCGTCTGATGTTGCCGGACTGATAATTAATTTTGAATTCTCCATATCAACATTATTTTTATTTCGATTTGCAAAAGTACAATTTTATTTTGACATAAGTCGTAAATCGAGCAAGAAGTTGGCATCTTTTTTTTTACAATCAACCAATAATGCTTTTGCGGCGACGTTGTAAGCCCCACGACCTAACCACCCCTAAGTATCCCCTGTAAGGGGGATACAGGGGTGAGGTCGGGCCAACAACGTCGAAAATGAATTTTTCAAAACAACAAACATCCCCAAATTGCTAACCTCTATCAAAAACCAAATTAGGAATAGTAGGCGGTGAAATGGATAAGAATTTTTATACCCTATTGCTCATTGCACCATGATAGGGTGTGGCAAGCATAATGGTATACCGTCAATTTCTTACCCGTATATACCGCAAAAAAATCCATCGCGAGGCAGATAAATTTCTCTCGTGATGTAGATGTAGCTACTACGTGATGTAAACAAATCCACATCGTGAGGCAATTTATCCCCTTGGTTGATATGTCTTTTTCATAGATATATCCAAAATAATCGTTTCCATTCTCCACCCAACCAAATATTCTGATGTTTAATCCATCC
The DNA here is from genome assembly GCA_017507285.1 of Bacteroidales bacterium. Lineage (GTDB taxonomy): Bacteria > Bacteroidota > Bacteroidia > Bacteroidales > P3 > HGM05376. The sequence continues at coordinate 6,129 of JAFWBF010000141.1, forward strand.
GATAGACGAGGATTCTATTTATAAATTCTAATACATTTTAATACACAATATTTAACATCACTCCATTGTTTTCAGACACTCAAAAAAAAGAACACAATTTCGCCAACCAATCATAGATATCCAATAAAATAAACACATCATAACAACATTGACATAGAGATTAA
>JAFWBF010000142.1 GCA_017507285.1 Bacteroidales bacterium
CAAGAACACAACCACTGTACTTACCCAGTGTTTTACACCTTTTATCTTGCTCAACCAGTCGGCCAATGCCATTACGCCCAATCCTATCCATATAGCAAAAGCATAGAACGAAGCAGCGTAGGCATAGTCACGTTCACGAGGTTGCTTAGGAGGTTGGTTCAAATATACCACGATGGCCAAACCTGTCATAAAGAACAATAGGAATACGATGAATGCATCTTTGTTGTTTTTCTTGATATGATAGAACAAACCTACCAAGCCAAGCAATAGAGGCAAGAAGAAATATGTGTTACGTCCCTTATTGTTTGCCAAATAATCGGGTATATTATCTTGAGGACCTAAGCGGGCTTCGTCGATAAAGTCGATACCCGAAATCCAGTTGCCATGCAAATAGTCGCGGCTACCATCGTTGTTGAAATAATGTCCTTGAATATCATTTTGGCGACCTACAAAATTCCACATAAAGTATCTCCAATACATGAAGTTTACTTGGTATTTGAAGAAGTATTTAAGGTTTTCGCCAAAGGTAGGTTTACGCTCATCGTTTTGGTTCTTACCTATCCAATATTTATAGAACTGTACATGATATGGACGTGAGGGGTCGTAGCTGTACATACGAGGGAACACACCACAATGTTTTTCATCATAAGTATATTCTATTGCCTTTCCGGCCGGTATGTACTCGTCTTCGCCTTTCACATATTTGGTATATCCTTCTTTTATGCCGGTTGGGTTCTTGGCTGTGTAGTACTGGCCGGTGAACAACGGAGTGGAACCGTATTGTTCACGTCCCAAATAAGCACGCAATGCCACTGCATCTTTAGGTGCATTTTCGTTGATAGGAGTATTGGCATTGGAACGGATAATCAATATAAAGAAAGTAGAGTATCCTATTACTAAAAATAAGAAAGCCAACACCGAAGCATTAAGCACTGCTTTGCCTTTCTTGCGGCTCCACCATAGTCCGAAAACTATTGCTGCTATCAATATCAAGAAAAAGATAATGGTACCGCTATTGAACGGCATACCTATCGAGTTGACAAAGAATACTTCGAAATTGCCTGCCAACGATACTATTCCCGGTATGATACCAAACAAAATAACAGCCAACAACACTACCGATAGCACACCCGAAATGATGAAACCTTTGGTAGTTGTTTTGGGATATTTCTTGAAATAATATACATAAACAATGGCAGGTATAGCCAAAAGGTTCAGCAAGTGAACACCAATAGACACACCAATAAGATATGCTATAAGTATAAGCCAACGAAGCGAATGAGGGCTATCAGCCTGCTCTTCCCATTTAAGTATAGCCCAAAATACCACTGCCGTAAAGAACGATGACATGGCATATACCTCACCTTCTACAGCCGAATACCAAAATGTATCGCTGAAAGTGTAAGCCATAGCACCAACTATACCGCTAGCAAACACAGCCCACATCTTGCTGTCCTTTACATTACCTTCGGTGATATTGGCTATCTTTTTGCCGAACAATGTGATGGTCCAAAACAAGAATAAGATAGTGAAACCACTACATATACCCGACATGGCATTAACGGCGTATGCAGCCGTTTCGGGCGAGGCAAACATAGTAAAGAAGCGTCCCAACAGTTGGAATGTGGGTGCTCCCGGAGGGTGACCAACCTGAAGTTTGTCGGCAGTAGCAATATATTCGCCGCAGTCCCACCAGCTGGCAGTAGGCTCGGC
>JAFWBF010000143.1 GCA_017507285.1 Bacteroidales bacterium
CGTTAGTTTAGATAATGATTTCTCGTCGATACTATCGGATATTATCTGTCGGAGGTGGTATGGACGTATAAGTTTCACAACGTCTTCCTTGGCTATAATGCCCTTTTCGTACAGTGCAATGCTTGACAATAGTGTCGAGCGTCCTGTAAGCTCCGACATATTTAGTTGCAATACGGCAAAGAGGCTGGCACGATCGGGCACTGTTTCTACAGCAAACTCGATAGTTACAGGTGACTTGAAACGGCTTTCCAGTTTGGCAAGCAGTGGATCGAAGTGGTAGATGGCAGGGAATTTGGTTTTAATCTCGCTGCGGTCGAAGTATTCGGTATCTTCCGACGATATGTAACCGGTCATTATTTCTTCGCCAAATATATTTTTATAGCTTTCTATCTGAGTGCCCAGTCCTGTACGGCTATGACGACTGTGCATTACGCCGGGATAGGAATCGTCGTTGCCTACTGTCCAAACCATCTTGTGGAGTATAAACGAGGGGTAGGCATGCTTGCCTTGCATAAAGGTAAGTATGGAGTCTTGGTTCTCGACATAAAAGTCGCGTACATAGTTCATAAAGGTCTTTACCTGGTACATGGCATCGCTCAGCAGTCGCTTGCCGGTTGGGGTTTGCTGTATCTCGCTCTCCATACGTGCTATCTTTTCGCGTTGAAGATGTATAGGCAAAGTGTTGTTGTCGCTCTGGTGTTCTTCTTTTAGCGAAAGCATATCGAATATGTTTTGCAATGTGCTTAGGTATATTCGGTTTGCCATGTTTTCGGGGTACTTCTTAAGTAAACCCACATAAGCATTTTGGGTTACACCAATATTGAGCAATGTGGGCATAAGTCCGGGTATGTATTGTGGCATGGCGGTGCGTATGGCAAATACCAACGGGTTGTCGTCGGAACCCAATTTGCTGAAGGTCATAATCTCGAGGTTCTCGATGGCCGTTTCGATAAGGCTGTTCCAATATGGGTTGTGAAAACTCTGCGAACTGAGTATACAAAAATCGGGCACAGAATAGCACTGCTGCGTAAGTTCCAATAGCATACGCCCTTTGTAGCTTATGTCGAACACCGAAAACTCCTGCTCGGCTGTGGGGGTTACTATCTCTATGTCGTTTTGCAAAGGGTGTTCGGCCACATACTTTTTGCATTCGTCGTACATTTTGTTTCGCAACTGTTCAAGTTCTTCTTTCACGCAGCTGTCGCCTTTTTCTTCGCGGATAAGTAACGAAAGGAAATGTTTGCTTTTTTCGTGGGTGTTCTTTAAAAGATAAAATATGTCGTACCATCGAGGAGCAATCTCATGCTTGGTGTCGTCGCCATCAAGGGTGTATATTACAGTGCCGGGTTTGTTGCCCTCGCGTTCGTTTTGTTTTTCAAATATATCACGCCCGCATTCGGCATACAGCTTTACCATAAAGTAGTTGGGATAGCTGGCACGGATAAGAAATTTGCTTATATTCATAGTTGTTATGTATTTTCGTTTGATACAATAGACAACGGCAAATGTTTTATTTTGTTGCCCACAGTGACGGATTATGTATCGACAATATTTTGCGGAATACCCGCCTCGGAATGCGAAAAAACGCAAAGCGTGCAAATGTTCTTATCGAAGCAGAAAGACTCGGCCCCGAATATAGAATTTAAGAATTTTTATATGTCAAAAAACAGCCTTTATAGAGGTATTTGCTGACCATTCGAGTGTCAATTTCTTGACATTCGAATGTCAGCAGCTTGAGACTCGAGTGTCAGCGTCTTGACACTCGAATCTCAAGACGCTGACACTCGAGTCTCAAGAAGACAAAAATACAATGCCTGAAAATCAATCTTTTACAATCAAGAAAAATAACTTCGAAACATTGTTCTTCAGAAATCGTAAGTTTAAACATTATTAACTAATTGGAAACTCCAAATTCCGGCTTTTTTAAAGGAAAACGATTCGTCAAACCGATAACGGCATACAAGGCCGCAGACAAGTTCGGCATCAATGGATTTTTTTGAAGTTGCCTATCTCTATTTTTGCCCGGCGGTATAATATTTTTTTCTGCGGTGCGTTAATCCACAAAATTTATTGATAGTCTATAACACAAATACATTATATGAATATACAATTTTTAGGAGCTGCCAAAGAAGTAACAGGCAGCAAACATTTGATTACAACCCGTCGTGGTTTGAAAATACTGCTAGACTGCGGTATGTATCAAGGTAAAGGTTTGGAAACCGATAGCATGAACCGCGACTTGGGTTTCGACCCTTCGGAGATTGATTACATACTTCTTTCTCATGCCCATATCGACCATTCGGGTCTTATCCCCTACATCTATCGTTTGGGTTTCAGAGGTACGGTGCTTTGTACCCCTGCCACTCGCGACCTTTGTGCCATTATGCTTGCCGATGCCGGCAAAATACAAGAATCTGATACTCGTACCTTCAACAAGAAACGCCGTGCTGCCGACCCTACGGTGAAAGATGTGGAGCCTCTTTTTACATTGGCTGATGCTCAAGAATGTATGCAATGTTTTATAAGTGTACCTTATCACAAACCATTTAATATCGAAGGCGAGGTAACGATAGAGTTTTATGATGCCGGACATATATTGGGTAGTGCTGCAATATATATGCAGGTTCGCGAAGGAAGGCGAAACATCAAACTATGCTTCACCGGCGATATAGGCCGCTACTCGTCGCACATACTTAAAGACCCCGAACCATTCCCTCAGGTGGATTATCTGATAATGGAGTCGACCTATGGCGACCGCACCCATTCCACCTTTGGCAATGCCGAACAAGACCTGCTGATGGCTACCCTCGACACCTGCACCAAAAAGAAAGGAAAGTTGATAATACCATCGTTTGCAATAGGACGTGCACAGGAAATAATATACGCTTTCAACTGTCTGAAAAATAAAAAGCTGTTGCCCGACATTGATGTCTTTGTGGATAGTCCGCTAAGCGTGTCGGCTACCAATATTATGCGTTTGCACACCGAATGTTTTAATGATGACATTATCGAAGAGATGAAACAAGACCCCGACCCATTTGGGTTCGACAAGTTGCAGTACGTACAATCAATTGAAGCATCTAAAGCTTTGAACCAACGCAACAAAACATGTATTATCATCTCGGCATCGGGTATGATGGAGGCAGGACGTGTAAAACATCATTTGGCCAATAGTATTGACAATCCAAAAACCACAGTATTGTGTGTAGGCTACTGTGCTCCCACTACTTTGGGTGCAAAAATAATGCGTGGCGACAAGAAGGTGTCTATCTTTGGTCGTCCAATCACCGTTCGTGCCGACTTGCGCCGTATAGATGCCTACTCGGCTCATGGCGACTACGAAGAAATGATACAATACATCTCATGCCAAAACAAAAACAAACTGAAGAAGATATTCCTTGTTCATGGCGAAGAAGAAACACAAGCCAACTTCCAAAAGACTTTAAACGAACGAGGGTTCAAATCTGTAGAAATACCCGGCCGTTTGGATAGCATAGAACTAAACTAGCACAGGGCTAACCCTCAAACATATAATAGGCTACGCAGTAAAAAATAAGTTATTGCGTAGCCTATTTTGTATTGACACATATAGGACATATACCTATTGCCATAAAACGAACGTTTGTTTTTTACACACCCGACTTTGCCATCTCACAAAGAAAGTATAGTTGCAACCATTACCCTTTCGGCTAGTGAACAAAAAAAGGGTGCTACCCTATGGCAGCACCCTTTTTAATAACTGATTTGTAATTAAACTATTTCACAATCAATTTGCGAGTTGTGTTGAAGTCATCATTATAAATATGTACGAAGTATGCACCCTTGGCCAAGTTGCTTACGTCGATGGTTTTTACCAACGAACCTTCGCAATTGATGGTTTCGGTTACAATCATACGTCCGTTCATATCAGCTAATACAAATTCTACCTTTCCGTTTACACCGTCAACCGTAATAATGGCTTCGCTGTTGGCAGGGTTAGGATAGATTTGTACTCTTACGTTGTCGGCCGAAGCTGTGTTGATACCCACAGTAGTGCGGAATTGGATCTTGTTGCTCCATGCGCTATATACACCTTCTTCACATACTGTACGTACATATACATCGTAAGTGAAGTCAGATTCCAAACCTTCGATGGTATAAGCAGGAGTATTTTCAACTACAACCTTGGTTCCGTTGGCTTCCGACACACCTTCCATACCGTAGGATATTTCCCACTTGGTTTGGCTAGCACCCGGAGTCCAATTGATAGTTGCGCTGTTGGCAGTAACGGCACTTGAAGTGATGTTGCTTACGCCTTCGCAAGTAGCAGTGCGGAATGTGAATGCATCCGACCATTCGCTGGTTACGTCAGCTTCAACGCTACAGTATGCTTTTACATAAACAGTGTATTCGGTGTTGGAATACAAATCAGTCAAGTTTACAGAAGCAGTAGTTACATCTATAGTATCCCATGCACTAGCGTCAGCACCGTAACCGTAAGCTACTTTCCATGCTTCTTGGTTGTTCAAAGAATCTGTCCAAGCTATAGTAGCCGAAGTCAATTCAATATTGCTAGCAGAGAATCCCATAGGAGCCACGCAAGGAAGTTCGGTAGTAGTAGTGCTTATTAGAGCCCAAGCCGAAGTAGATACGGAGTCACATACTTGACGTACTTGGAAGTCATAGTCAGTTTCGGGTTGCAAACCTGTTACTGTAAAGGTATTGGTATTGTTAGCTGCAATTTCAGAGCTCCAATCTGTTTCCGAAGTTTGCTTGTAAACTATTTCGTAGTTGCCTATATTAGCCCAAGAAAGATCGGCAGTTGTAGAACCCGGTTCAACAGTCAAACCAACAGGTTTAGGACATGCACCACCGCAAGATACAAACTTAACAGTGTTGCGATATTCGTAACGATTACCTGCAGGAAGGTTGGTTCTATCCATTACAGGGCTGTCTTGATATTTGTACAATGTCTTATACTCGCCTGCATTCTTGATAAATCCGAACTTATTCGCACTACTATAATAAGTCTTAGTACTGTCAAATACTGCCAATACAAGATTGTCAACGCCATTATAAGTAAATGCTGTGTCGAATATAATTTCGAACCAATAGTCGGTACCGCTATTGTTCCATTCAATATCACCGAAATATACTTGAGTTAACATACTGTCCGGTATCCACGATGTAGTAGTTGCAAACGAACTATCTGTAGTGTGACCCAAGAATATTCTTACATTTTTACGAGTGATTGCTTCTGCAAATTTATATTGGAATGCAATAGAATTGATTTCTATTTCGGCACCACCACCTGTCAAAGTATCAACTTCGCTAGGTAAGTATATTTGTTGGGTGTATGAGTAGTTGTAGTAAGTATGCATTGGTAGATATGCTCCTGTATATGTTGTGTCATTATAAACAGTGTAATCGAAAGCATCTTCACAAGCACGTGTCATTATCGACGAACCCCACCATTTAGCGGTATCCTCTGCTCCACATATACCTCTTACATAAATATCGTATTTGGTAGCAGGAGTAAGGTTCATCAAAGTATGAGGATGAGATAAAGCTATCTCTGTAGTACCTGCACCTGTTCCCGGAGTAAATCCTTCTGGACCATATTCTATTTCCCACGCTGTAGCAGTGCTAGGATCTGTCCAATCGATAATCGAATAGTCGGCACCTGTAATGCTATCGTCAATATTACGAACGTGAGGACAAGTAGGTATGTAGTCTACAGAAATGTCATCTATGTAAGGGTAGTTCGACATTTGAGGTGATACAAAAGCAATTCTTCCACCGGTTCCGGTGTAGCTATCCATTGATATTTCGAATAGTTCCCATACATTAAGAGCAGCAGGAGTAACGGTATCAATAGGAGTGAATGTATTTATATTTGTAGGATCGTCTATCACACCTACAACAATTAGATGCGAAGCAGTACTTTTTCTCATATAGAACGATACTTCCAACGAATCAATAGGAACTGTTATTTCGGGCAATGTAAGTATCGAATGGTATGATGAACTTGCATACATATACATAGCTTTGGAACCAGTGTGGGCATACGATGTAGATACATAAGGATAAATAGTCCATTGACTCACATAGTTTGTATAACGATCCCAACAACGATCCATTGTAGCGGTCGGACTTGAACTAGCTGTCCAAGTTTCGAAGCTTTCTGAGAATGGAATAGTATAAGGAGCACAAAGAGTATAGGTAGTTCTTGTAGCACCGTACAATGTTTCACTTCCACATATCGATGCTACACGTACATCATATTCGGTATTAGGAGTAAGGTTGTTGATAGTGTAGAATGTATCAGTAGTTGATGCAACAGCCACTGTCCATGTTGTATCAGTAGTCAATTTGTATTCAACCTTCCACGAAGTTTCATTGTATCCTTGAGCCCAAATAGTCTTGATTGAATATGGAGTTAGATCAACAAGAGCCATATTAGGAGCAAGACATGTTACAGGAGTTTCATCATCACATGGACTTATAAATTTGATGTTGTTTCTGTAGTTCAAAGTATATCCATCACCATTCAAGGCCGACGGATTGGATGGCAAAATATCATCTCCATCTTGATATATAGTAAATGCCATACTTGAAGTAGTATTATGAGCAGTGAAATATGGCGAGCAATTGTAATATCCGGTATTGTCGTCAAAAGCTATTACGATGTTGCTTGTACCATTGTATTCAAATGCATCGTCAAACATAATATTGTTCCATCCTTCAGTAAACTCATATGTATCATCATAAACAATAGTCATTAAGGTATCAGCGATATAATTGTTCATTGTAGCAAAATGGGTAGAATCGGTATGACCAATGTAAACAACTATTTCGCGTTCATCATCACCTGTACCTTCGTCCAAGAAGAACGATACACCGGTAATTTCGGTAGCACCATTCATTTCAGAAGCAAGATATATTTGTTGAGTATAAGAGTATTCGTAGCAACCTTCAACAGGTATTTCTTCGGTTGTATAATCTCCATCGCCTATTGCAATTTCGCCACCTACCAAACATCTTGTTGTAAATGTAGCCAATCCGAATATAGGACTTACATCTGTACCACAAATAGATCTAACTTTTACGTTGTAAGTAGTAGTAGGTTCCAAATCGGCTATCATGAAGTAAGGATTGGGTGTAGTAATTGTTCTTACAACAGTGTTTGATTCTTCGCCCACTTCTTCCAATTCTAGTTCAAATTGAGTAGGAGTATCTGGCATTTCGCTAGAATAATTCCAGCTTATGAAAGCATACCGAGCGGCTACACTTTGAAGTTCTACTTCTGTTACAAAGCCACAGTCTGATTGTTCTACACATTGTGCATGCAATTCAAATCCGGCATATTGACAGGAACCGTCCGAAGTATATACTATAGTGATAGAGCCTGTACGCGATACGAAAGGTCCAATATTGTTATTGCTTCCCATGATGTTGCAGTATTGAGTACCCGAAGTACCTACGCCATCGTATATCTTCAAGTAGTCGCAACAACTTTCGCCTGCATACGAACCGCTAATAGATATTACAGAGTCGGGCGACGATGGGTAAATAACCAATGTGGTATTACATGAAGCAGAATAGTTGCCAAAAGCACCGCCATC
>JAFWBF010000144.1 GCA_017507285.1 Bacteroidales bacterium
AAGGTTTTTTTGTCGGGTTGACGGAAACGTATCAACTCCGGATAGGCATCTACTGCCATAAGATTGCTGAAAAATATTGATATGAATAAACTTAAAGCTAATACTTTTTTCATTTTTTTGTGCTATTTTACTATTAATAATTCTGTCTTTTCAAATGTGTTGGATAAGAATTGTATCAAATATGTTCCTGCTTTCATTTCGTTAATGTCTATTGGGTGTATACCACAACCTTTTATATATTGTGATTTCACTTTTCGACCGGCAAGGTCGTATATAGTACACGTTATGTTATTGGCATTTGTATTGGTTATATCTACAAAGGTTTGTTCTTTGGCCGGGTTGGGGTATAGTGTTATCTTTGGCGCATTATTGTCTACGGTTTTTATGTCTACGTATTCCGAGTCGGCAAAAACAATTATGTTGTCCAATGCTATACCGTTGCCGTAGTTGAGTGTTGCTTCGAAAGCCACTTGGTAGAAGTTCGATTTTTCGGGTAGTGAAATGGTATCTTTTGTCCACGATTGGGCATCGGATGAATAGGTTTTAAGCACTTTCCATTCACTGTCAAAAGCGTTTTTGTACAGTACTGTCAAAGAGTCTTGTTTTCCATAGCGAGCTCTCAAAGAGTACCAAAACGATAGGTTGGCTTGGTTTAGTTCCGATAGGTCGAAAGGTGCTGTTGTAAGGACCACAGTTTTGTTTATAGATTCGTAGTTTGTCAAGTGTGTGTATAAGCAGTGGTTGCCATATATAGGTGTAACGTTGTCGCCTGCTTCTATAGTCCACGAAATACTGTCGTCGGCCGAATTTGTTTGCCAGCAATGTGGCATCTCTCCGTTTTCGAAACTTTCGTGATAGGGGAATACATTTATTCCTTGGCATGGCGTTGTTGCCGATATGACTATTCCGTTGGACCAAGTAGGAGTGTTGTCTATTCTGGTGAATATTTTGTAGTAGTATGTTTGTTCGGCATTCAGGTCCTGATGAGTAAAGTTTGTTCCATTTCCGGCGTATATCACTGTTCCGCCGCCTTCCAAAGTTTCGCCATCGTTATATTCGGCATTGGTGGGTGTTCCAAACACTGTGTCGGTCGAGTAGGCAATAACCACGGGTAGGTTGCCGTATGGTAGCCACGATAGTTTTATTGCTGTGTTTGACTCTACTGTTGCCGTGAATCTGTATGCATTGATGTCGGCACCGTTGAAACAGAAACTTATGGTTCTCAAGCTTGGGTTGTCTTTTATGTTGGTTATTGGTTTTTCGGTGTTGTTTCCTGCCCACGATACAGATGCCGGTTTGCTATTATCGTCAAAAACGGTTTTGTTTCTTGCTCCGGGGAATGGGCATCCACTGGAGTTTATACTACCGTATGTTGATGCACTTGCGTTTGGTGCTTTGACAGATACCGAAGCACATACGGGGTAAAATTTTTGAGGATGACGTGTGTTTACGGTTCCTGTGGTGGGTGTCATACCCGGATGCACATGGTATATCATCAATCCTCTGCCCGGAACACGGCTGTCGAAGTTTCTCAGCTGGCGGTTTTCTAATAAGAAAAATTCGTTAGGAGTGGTGGTATAATAGCGGTAGAACGAGCTTTCGGATATGCTGGAACCTTCCATTACTACAGAGCATGCAGAGTCTAAATCTATTACATTGGCCCAGTTGTATATAAATATTTTTGTATAAGGGTTGTGATGAGCGGGTGTTTTCCCGTTGTCGTTCCAGTTTCCGCTACCCATAAGGTCCCATTCTCCTGTGCCGGGGTATTGTCCGCCCGATCCGTCGTAGTCGGTATCGTAAAAGTCCGGTGCACCAAACACATGTCCCAATTCGTGGCATATTACGCCTATATGTGTTAGTTGTGTTGATGTGTTTCGTAGTTCGGGCGAGCATGAATAGGTGGTTATGGCAGTACCATCGTGTACAAGGTTGCTCAGTGTGCTTTTGTGCGACCATATTTGTGCTGCATTTCCCGATGCTTCTTCGCCATGTCCGGCAAATAGTATGTGCAATCCGTCCATCACTCCATCGCCATTGTTGTCGTAGTCGGAGTAGTCAACATCGGCAGCGGCAGCATTTACAGCTTCGCGAGCAAATGCTTGGTAGCCATTTGTTCCGCGGTTGCCATAGTATGCTGTGGCGTTTTGGGTGGTGTATGGTCCGGCTACATCAAATTCCAGCGATAGCTTGCCGTAAGAGTTGGCATAATAGTAGTCGCGAACGCTACCGGTAAGGCCTCCAACGGTGTAGTTGGCTTGGTTGAAAAGATTGCGTATCTCTTGGGTGGTGCGGGTAAATTGTTTGTCGGTAAATTGCATTAGTATAAGCAATAGCTTTACTTCGCCGGTGGTTGTCATGTTCGACTTTTGCGATTTTTGGTTTTCTACAATTTCCCATAGCGCAAGCAGGTCTCTTATCTGCTCATCGGTATATCTAAGGTATTTTGGTATTGTGGCCAATATGCTGTCTTCCTCTGTAGTACGATATTTTTTGTCGTGTGCCGTTATAGTCGAAGGTATCATGTTTCCATTTTTATCCTGTATGGCATACACGAGGTAGCCATTATCATCGTGCAGTAGCGAATAGCCATCTTCGCTTTCTATCCAATTAATCTTTTCATCGCCTTTCAGGTATACCGAAAGTATGCTTTTGTCGGGCTGTGTAAACGAAATAAGGTGGGGGTATGCTTGTGTTGCAAACGTTTCAATAACAGATAATAATACTGCTATTATAAATACTGATGTTTTTTTCATTGTTATTGTATTAGTATGTTAATTTATTTCTCCAAATCGGGTGCAAAGATACATATTTTTTTTGGAATGCACAATGCCAATTATTTAAAATGGAAACTATTTTTATCTTCCATCAGCTCTTTTGTACCTATTTCTTGCACATATTCATATATGTATCCTCGTCTATTATGGGTATATTCAGTTTTTCGGCTTTCTTCAGTTTTTCCGGTCCCATTTTCTCACCGGCAATTACATACGATGTTTTCGACGATATAGAGCTTGCCACCTTACCACCGTGCTGTTCGATATGTTGCTTTATGCCCTCGCGCGAGAAGTTGTTGAATACTCCGCTTACCACAAACGACAGCCCATCCAAGGTGTTCGACATTCGTTCTTCCTTGGCCTCCATCTGTAGTCCGGCCTTGCGTAGGCGTACTATCATTTCTAGGTGTTTTATATCGTTGAAGAATTCGTATATCGATATGGCAGTCTTTTCTCCAATGTCTTCCACCATTGCCAACTCCATTATGTTGGATTGTGATAGTGCGTCGATGTTTTTGAAATATCGTGCCAGCTTTTTTGCCCCCACTTCGCCTACATATCTTATTCCTAAGGCATACAGCACCCGTTCAAACGGTACCTGTTTTGATAGTTCCAGTGCGGCAATAATGTTGTCGGCACCTTTTTCCTGTATTGATGTTTTCTTCTTGTTTTCGCCTGCTGATTCCAAGCCTATCAGTTGCTCGCGGTTTAGGTCGTAGAGGTCGGCGGGGGTGCGTACCAGCCCTTTTTCAAACAGCATAGTCAGGCGTTCGCTACCTATTGTGTCTATGTTCATAGCTTTGCGGCTAACGAAGTGTTCGAGCTTGCCTATCTGTTGTGGTGTACATCCGTCTTCGTTGGGGCAGTAGAGTCCGGCTTCGCCTTCGTTGCGTACCAGCGGTGTTCCACATACGGGGCATGAGGTTATATATTCCAAGGGTTCGGCGTTGAGCGGACGTTTTTCTATATCCACACCCACAATCTTGGGTATTATCTCGCCCCCCTTTTCAACAAACACATGGTCGCCTATACGTATATCCATGTTTTTTATAAAGTCGGCATTGTTTAGGGTGGCACGTCTTACCGTTGTGCCACCAAGCCATACCGGCTCTAGGTTTGCCACCGGGGTTATTATTCCTGTTCTACCCACCTGGAAGTCTATGCTGCTAAGGCATGTGCTTACCCTTTCGGCTTTGAATTTGTATGCTATTGCCCAGCGTGGCGATTTGGCTGTCATGCCCAGTTCGTCCCACAGCTCCACCTCGTTCACCTTTATAACTATCCCGTCAATGGCGTATGGCAGCTCCCTGCGGTGGTTGTCCCAGTGGTTTATGTAGGCCTGTATTTCATCTATGTTGTTGCATTTTCGTGTCGAGTCGGCAATCTTAAATCCCCATTCCTTTGCCATCATCAGGCGGTTGTACTGTGTATCTGATGGTAGGTTGTCGCCCATAAGGAAGTAGAAGCAGAAGTCGAGTTTGCGTTTTGCCACC
>JAFWBF010000145.1 GCA_017507285.1 Bacteroidales bacterium
ATTGATTGTATTACCGACTCCGGTACAGGAGCTATGAGCGACCGCCAATGGGCTGCCATGATGACCGGTGATGAAAGCTACGCAGGTGCTTCGTCTTTCTTCCACTTGAAAGAAACTATCACTCGCCTTACCGGTTTTGAATGGGTTATACCTACTCACCAAGGTCGTGCTGCCGAAAACGTATTGTTCAGCTATCTTGTAAAAGAAGGGGACTATGTTCCAGGTAACTCTCACTTCGATACTACAAAAGGTCACATCGAAGGCCGTCAAGCTTTTGCAGTAGACTGCACTATAGATGAAGCTAAAAACACTCAACTTGAATTGCCTTTCAAAGGTAATGTTGATTTGAAAAAATTGGAACAAGTTCTTATCGAAAAAGGCGATAAAGTTCCTTTCATCATCATGACTATCACCAACAACACTGCCGGTGGCCAACCTGTATCTATGGAAAACCTACGTGGTGTTCGTGCTTTGGCCGACAAATATGGCAAACGCGTTGTTTTCGACTCGGCTCGTTTTGTTGAAAACGCTTACTTCATAAGAACTCGCGAAGAAGGTTATGGCGACAAAACCATAAAAGAAATCTGCCGCGAAATGTTCTCTTTGGCCGATGGTATGACTATGTCGTCGAAAAAAGACGGTTTGGTAAACATGGGTGGTTTTATAGCTACAAAACACGAAGACTGGTACGAAGGTGCTAAAGGTTTCTGTATCCGCTACGAAGGTTTCCTTACTTACGGTGGTATGAACGGTCGTGATATGGATGCCCTTGCTGTAGGTTTGGACGAAAACACCGAACTTGAAACTATCGAAACACGTATCAAACAAGTACAATACTTAGCTGCTCGTTTGGACGAATTTGGTATTCCTTACCAACGCCCTGTAGGTGGACACGCTTTGTTTGTTGACGCTTCGTTGGTTCTTACCAATGTACCAAAAGAAGAGTTCCCAGCTCAAACTTTGGCTATCGAGCTTTATAAAGAAGCCGGTGTACGTGGATGCGAAATCGGTTACATCCTTGCCGACCGCGACCCTGTAACTCGCGAAAACCGTTTTGGTGGTCTTGACCTTCTTCGTTTGTGTATAGCTCGTCGTACATACACCAACAACCACATGGACGTTATTGCTGTGGCTCTTAAGAACGTTTACGACCGTCGTAACGAAATCAAACATGGTTATCGTATCACTTGGGAAGCTCCTCTATTACGTCACTTCACTGTACAATTGGAAGAAATCAAATAGTTTTTATACAACTATGTTTATCAAAAGCAACTTTCCAAATTTAGGAAAGTTGCTTTTTTGTTGGCCTCCTTCTATGTAAAAAAGGCCGCAGATAAAAACTACGACCTTTTTACTCATATTATAGTTATCAGCTATTGTTATCCTACATTAACGCCGTTGCCAACCAACTGACTTGGAGTTATTAGTACTAACCTACCATCTTTATCTTCGGCCGAAAGTATCATACCTTCACTTACTACACCTTTTAATTTACGAGGTTCGAAGTTGGCTATAAAGCATACCTGCATACCCACTAGCTTTTCGGGTTCAGGGTAATATTTGGCTATGCCGGATACTATTGTGCGTCCACCCATGCCATCATCTATACGGAATTGCAACAGCTTATCAGCTTTTGGCACTTTCACACATTCCATCACTGTACCCACTCTTATATCAACTTTCCCAAAATCATCAAAGGCTACTTTCTCCTTTATCGAAGCCGGTTGCCAACTGTTTAGTTCATTTTGTTTCTTGGTCTCAAGCAGTTTGTTCAATTGTGCTTCTATGGCCGAATCGTCTATCTTTTCGAACAGAAGTTCCGGTTTTTCCAATTCTGTACCTGCCGAAAGCAAATTGGCACTGCCTGCTTGATACCATTTGTCGGCATCAAGATGAAGAAGCGATGAAAGTTTTGCTGCGGTAAACGGCACAAAAGGTTGGCAAAGTATAGCCAAGTTGGCACATATCTGCAACGATACGTTCAATACCGTCTGTGTATATTCGGAATCAGCTTTGATAAGTTTCCAAGGTTCTGTTTCGGTAAGGTATTTATTTCCAAGACGTGCAAGGTTCATAAGTTCGGCAAGGGCTTCGCGGAAACGATAGATTTCTATAGAGCGGCCTATGCGTTCGGGAAACTGCTTAAGTTCTTCCAATACTTGAGTTTCAAGTTCGGTAGTACGAGTAATGGCAGGTACTTTCCCATCAAAAAATTTATGAGTAAGCACCATCGTACGATTTACAAAGTTGCCAAATATGGCCACAAGTTCGTTATTGTTCTTATCTTGAAAATCCTTCCAAGTAAAATTGTTATCCTTGGTTTCGGGAGCATTGGCACATAGGGTATAACGTAGTACATCCTGCTTTCCGGGAAAATCAACCAAATACTCATGCAACCAAACAGCCCAATTGCGCGAAGTAGAAATCTTGTCGTTTTCAAGGTTCAAAAACTCGTTGGCAGGAACATTCTCGGGCAATATATAGCTTCCATCGGCTTTAAGCATAGATGGGAATATTATGCAGTGGAACACGATATTGTCTTTTCCTATAAAATGAACAAGCTTGGTATCGTTGTTCTTCCACCATTTTTCCCAATCTTGAGTATGTTCTTTGGTAAAAGATATATATCCTATCGGAGCGTCAAACCATACATAAAGCACCTTGCCATCAGCACCCTCTATAGGCACTTTCACACCCCAATCCAAATCGCGAGTAACGGCACGTGGCTGTAATCCGGCATCTATCCACGATTTGCATTGGCCATATACATTAACTTTCCAATCGGTTTTGTGGTTTTCCAATATCCACTGGCGCAACCATTCTTCGTCTTTATCCAGAGGGAGAAACCAGTGTTTTGTTTCTTTCAATATCGGCTTGGCTCCGCTAAGGGTCGACTTAGGATTTATAAGATCTGTGGCATTGAGCGATGTACCGCAAGCCTCACATTGGTCGCCATAGGCATGTTCATTTCCACAATGAGGGCAGGTTCCGGTAATATACCTATCGGCAAGAAACTGACCGGCTTCCTCGTCGTAATACTGCATTGATAGTTTTTCTACAAACTTACCTTCGTCATATAGTTTTTTGAAATACTCGGCAGCTGTTTTATGATGTTCGGCACTAGAAGTACGCGAATATATATCGAACGATATGCCCAATTCGGCAAAAGATTTCTTGATAATTTCGTGGTAACGATCCACGATATCTTGAGGACCTACCCCCTCTTTGCGAGCTTTGATAGTGATAGGCACACCATGCTCATCCGAACCTCCTATAAATATTACATCTTCACCTACCGAACGAAGATACCTTGCATAAATATCGGCCGGCACGTATACTCCTGCCAAATGTCCAATATGTACAGGACCGTTGGCATAGGGCAATGCCGATGTAACGGTATAACGTTTAAACTTTTGTTCTTTATCTGTATAAGTCATTGATTATCTATTTTTAGTCTTTACAATACATAACAAATTTCTATTGCAAAAGTAACAAACTTTTTTCGATTATAAAAGCGAGATACAAAATAAGTAGTGTATTTTTTTAATAAAAAGTTAGTCGCCGGATAAATTAAACTTACCAATATTTGTTTTTGAGAATACGAAATCACACAATTTTTGATATAGAAATCAAAAATACAACCAACGAGGGCATAAAATTCGTATCACGTAGTGGATTTATCTACATCACGAGGCAGTTTCACTTACATCACGAGGAAATTTCATCTACATCACGATGTAATTTTTGAAGCCATATGTCAGTTAAAATTTAATGATATATTACCACGATAGAGATACCCTATCATGAATCATTTGACAATAGGGTATATGACAATTCAATTAGTCCACCAAGTAAAAAGTTGTTTATAGAAAAAGAAAAATTCGTCATGTAAAAAATAAAATCGTATATTTGCAAAATTATATTGCAATAGGTGTATCTTGTAACCAATTGCAATATAGTGAATTGAATTATACATATAAATATCGACAGAAAAAAAAGTAGTTTTATGGCACAAATTATAGATAATATTTCACGGACATTCAACGAATATTTGTTGATTCCCGGCTTAACCAAACGCGATTCCAGCCCCGACAAAACAAGTTTAAAAACATCTTTGGTACGTTTTTCGAAAGGCGAAAAATCGAGTATCTCGTTAAATATTCCTTTTGTATCGGCCATCATGCAGTCGGTATCCGATTCAAACATGGCCATAGCATTGGCAAAAAACGGTGGACTTTCGTTTATATACGGTTCCCAATCCATCGAAAGCCAAGCCGAAATGGTACGCAAAGTAAAGAAATATAAAGCAGGTTTCGTTGTCAGCGATGCCAATCTTACACCCGAACACACATTGCAAGATGTTATTGAACTGAAAGCCAAAACCGGCTTCTCTACCATAGGCATTACCCACGATGGTACATCCAATGGCAAACTTTTGGGAATGGTTACAAGTCGAGACTATCGCCCAAGCCGCGATGCCATGGACAAGAAGATTAAAGACTTCATGACTCCGTTTTCGAAGTTGGTAACAGGAAAAGACGGTATAGGCCTTGACGAAGCCAACGATATTATATGGGCAAACAAAGTAAACGCCCTCCCTATCATTGACGATAACCAATGTTTGAAATATTTCGTATTCCGCAAGGACTATGACAATCATAAAAACAATCCTGACGAACTTTTAGATGAACACAAACGCTTATTGGTAGGTGCCGGTATAAACACTCGCGATTACGCCGAACGTATACCCCGATTGATTGAAGCCGGTGTTGATGTTTTGTGTATCGATTCGTCCGACGGATTTTCGGAATGGCAACGCGACACCATCAAATTTGTTCGCGACAACTACGGCGACAGCGTGAAAATAGGTGCCGGAAATATAGTAGACAAAGATGGTTTCAACTACTTGGCCGAGTCTGGTGCCGACTTTATAAAAGTGGGTATAGGCGGAGGTTCTATATGTATAACACGTGAACAAAAAGGTATCGGTCGCGGACAAGCCACTGCAATAATCGAAGTAGCTCAAGCTCGAGACGAATATTTCGAAAAAACAGGTATATATATTCCTATATGCTCCGACGGTGGTATAGTACAGGACTACCACATGGTATTGGCATTAGCCATGGGTGCCGACTTTATAATGATGGGACGTTACTTTGCTCGTTTTGACGAAAGTCCTACAAAAAAACTTATGGTCAACGGCAACTATGTAAAAGAGTATTGGGGCGAAGGTTCCAACAGAGCACGTAATTGGCAACGTTACGATATGGGCGGAAAAGCAGCTATGAAATTTGAAGAAGGCGTTGATAGCTATGTACCATACGCCGGAAAGCTAAAGGATAACCTTGATGTAACACTTGGAAAAATGAAATCTAC
Organism: Bacteroidales bacterium; assembly: GCA_017507285.1. Classification (GTDB taxonomy): domain Bacteria; phylum Bacteroidota; class Bacteroidia; order Bacteroidales; family P3; genus HGM05376. Next base: position 5,377 of record JAFWBF010000145.1, read on the forward strand.
GATGTGTAGTTGTGGAGCCTCGTCAATAGAAGAATTGAAGAAGGTAGCCAAAATAACCATGGTTTCGTCAACAAGTATTATCGAAGGTGGAGCCCACGATGTAATACTCAAAGAAACCAAACGTGATAACTAATCAACGTATATACATAATGAAAAGAGAGAACCACTGAGGTTCTCTCTTTTTTATTTTTCAAAAAATCAGATTAGTTCAATAAGCTTTTTACTATTTCCGACACAATCTTATTGTCGGCCCTTCCTGCAAAATACTTTGTAGCGGCACCCATCACCTTACCCATATCCTTGGCAGTGGCAGCCCCTACTTGTGCTATAATATTCTTCAATTCGGCTTCTATTTCTTCACGAGACATTTGTTTTGGAAGATACTTCTCTATAACTCCGGCTTGAAACATTTCAGCTTCGTACAAATCTTCACGGTTTTGACCTTTGTAAATCTCTGCTGCTTCTTTACGCTGTTTTACCAATTTTTGTAGCAAAGCTATCTCTGCTGCTTCAGTAAGCTCACCATCGGTGGCAGTTTTACTTGTCTTCTCCAACAATACTGCCGATTTTATAGCACGCAAAGCCTCCAAACTTGCCTTGTCCTTCTGTAGCATAGCCGATTTGATATCGCTATTTATTTGTGTTTCTAAACTCATAGTATTTGTGTTTTTATATTTGAATGACGTATAAACAAAAAAGGTACACATTTTATTGTGTACCTTTTGCTCTTCTTGTGGCATCGACTGGACTTGAACCAGTGACACAAGGATTTTCAGTCCTCTG
>JAFWBF010000146.1 GCA_017507285.1 Bacteroidales bacterium
CCAAATATCCGACGACCCCAAAATTCCGTGTAAAATAACAAGGGGTTTTCCATTTCCAAAACTACGAAAAAACAAATCTTTGTTGCACATGTCAAAAATAAATATTAATTTTGCAGTTCGTTTGTAAGGTTAGTTATAACTTGTCGGGAAACGAAAAAAAAACCGATATGTTGTATTTCTTGCCTTTGGGCGAACAAAAAAATATTTGTTATCAAAAAAACATTATAGTTATGGAATATATTCTTATTATCATCGGAGCCATTTTTGTCAACAACGTAGTGTTGGCACAGTTTTTGGCTATTTGTCCGTTTTTGGGCGTATCGAAAGATGTAAAAAGCTCGTTGGGTATGGGTGGAGCAGTGCTGTTTGTAATGCTCATAGCCACGATGGTTACTTACCTTATCCAAACTTATATTTTAGATCCCTATGGATTGGGATACTTGCAGACTATCTGCTTTATTCTGGTGATAGCCGGCTTGGTACAGATGGTGGAAATTATTCTTAAGAAGATTGCTCCTGCATTGTACCAAACTTTGGGAATTTTTCTTCCGCTTATCACTACCAACTGTGCGGTGTTGGGTGTGGCCATAATGGTAATACAAAAAGAAATGACTCTTTTGGAAAGTATCACCTACGCTTGTGGTACAGCCATAGGCTTTACTTTGGCATTGGTAATATTTGCCGGCATACGCGAACAGCTGGCTTTGACCAAGGTGCCTAAGGCAATGCAAGGCATACCTATCGCATTGGTTACAGCCGGTATATTGGCAATGGCTTTCATGGGCTTTTCCGGTTTGGTATAAAGCATTTTTATAGTCGAAAAAGTAGGAAACAAGCAGTTATAGGGTGCTTGTTTCCTATTTTTTTTGCCCTCGTAGGTGCAAATTTGCTATTTGTAAATAGTTAAATAACAGTGAGGTATAAAATAATAGAGATTTTTTTTTCTTTTTTTGCTTGTAAATAATAAAAATGTAGTACTTTTGCAAAATAAATCAATCTAATAGATAACATAAAATAATTAGCAAAGAAGATGAAAAAAGTAATGTTTTTATTGGCTGTTGCCGGTATGTTTTCTTTCGCAGCTTGTAATAACAATGCAGCAGAAGCTCCTGCTGAAGAAGCTGTAGTTGAAGAAACTGTTGCTGAAGAAGTTGCTCCTGCTGAAGAAGTTGTTGCTGATACAACTGCTGTTGAAGAAGTTGCTACAGAAACAGAAGAAGTTGCTGCAGAAGAAGTTGCTCAATAATTATTGGCACATAGCATTAAGGCAAAAAAAGAGAGGATTGCAATTGGCAACCCTCTCTTTGTTTTTCTTATTACCCGTTTTTTTATTTTGCCACAGATACTTTGAATTTCATAGGCGATACAACGCTTGCATGTCCGAAGTCGGAATCTTCGATAATGAAGGTTATTTCGCCCGGCGACATATCAAATCTTACATTTTCGTAGTACAAGTAGTCTGTGTTGCCGTCGCGATAAGGCAATAGGTAAGGAAGCATATTGTCGCGGTTATTCTCGTCTATGTAATAAGCCACCACAATACCGTCTTCTATTACGCCGGGAGTAATTTCGGGAGCCGAAAAAGTGGCGTAGATATAAGGTAATTCGTAATTGTCTACCCATTGATTTGGATAAACATCAATGTAAAACGATTCGACACAGCCTTGGTGTACATGAACAATCGTTTCTTTTCCACAGCCTGCCATCAGGAAAGGCAAAACTGCCAGTGCTAAGATAAGTTTTCTCATAATGAATTTATTTTATAATTATGTAATCTTGTTTTATGGTTTCTCGTCCCGTCATTTTTAGGAACAGCTGAGCCACCGTTATCGTGTCTTTTTCGCAGTAGGTGGCTATTCGGGATAAATCCTTGTTGGTCCAATATACTGCAGCTATCTCGCTGCCGTCTATATCGTCCTTTGGCGAAGGTATTCCCATGGTTGTTGCCAGCAGTTCGAGGGAGGTGTAGTGCTTGTAGTCGCCAAATTTCCACATGTCCAGCGTATCTATATGCATATTGTCCCACGATTTTCGCCCCATGAGGTTCATCGTTTTTGGTATCGGCACCCCGTTCACTATCATTCGGCGGCAAAGGTAGGGGAGGTCAAACTCCTTTAAGTTGTGGCCGCACAGCCGGCATTCGGCGGTGCCGAAATGTTTTGCTACCAGCTCGGCAAAAGCCGAAAGTATCTCTTTCTCGATGTGTGAGGCGTACGATTTTACGTACAACTTGCCGTCTCTTATAAAAGCTGCCGACACGCATACCACTTTGCCAAACTCGGCATATATACCGGCACGCTCGTAAAGCTGGGCAGGGCTGCTGCCATTACCGCCACTGTCGTAGCGAACAAGGGTGGCTGCCTTCTTGTCCCATAGCTGTCGCATACTGTCGTCGAGGCAGTCGTATCCGGCACTTTGTGGCACCGTTTCGATGTCTACAAACAGTATGCGTTCTATATTGACGGAGGAATACATTACTTTTGCTCCAGCACTTTGTTTAACGTCGCTATGATGGTTTCTTTTTGTTGGGTGCCCACCATGCGGGTAACTTCCTTGCCATCTTTGAAAACTATCAGTGCCGGTATTCCCGTTATGCGGTATCGTCCGGCCACATTCTTGGCTTTGTCCACATCTAGCTTGAGGAATGTAACTTTGCCCTTCATTTCTTTGGCTGCGGCCTCGAAAAGTGGAGCCTGAATAATGCAGGGACGGCACCAAGTGGCCCAGAAATCAACTATAACAACGCCTTTGGATATGCTTGCGTCGAAAGTTTTTTCGGTTATTTCCTTTACTTTGCCGTCGTTGCCGGCAAACACCATATTGCCCAAGCATAGAAATGCCGACAATAGGGCTGTAATGATAAATGTTCTACGTTTCATAATATTATTTTTGTCGTTTGTGTTTTTGTGTTATTCTCTTGTTTTTTCTATTTCAACACTTACTGCGGCCAATTGGCCACCTAGTGGCGGATTTAATTTAGACACTTTGACGCTTAGGTGCTCCACTCCGGCAAATTTGTCAAGCACAGCATTGGCAATACGCTCGCACACATTTTCCAATAGTTTCGATGGTATTGCCATTTCGTGCTTCACTGTTTGGTATACCGATAGGTAGTTTACAGTATCGGCCAGCTCGTCGGAGGTTTGGCTCCGCGATGTGTCAACTTCTAGCTCCATATCCACGCAAAAGTGCGTCCCGATGGCTTGTTCCTCGGCAAAGCAGCCGTGAAAGGCGTAGAAGTTCATTTTTTCTAGTCGTATCTTTGCCATAAACCAGCCTAGAGTATTGCTTCAAATTGTTTAAGGAATCTCAAATCGTTCTCGAAGTATAGTCGCAGGTCGCGTATTTGATATTTAAGCATAGCCATGCGTTCCACGCCCATACCGAAAGCAAAACCCGAATACTCCTTGCTGTCGATACCGCTAGCCTCAAGCACATTGGGATCGACCATTCCGCAACCCAAAATCTCCAGCCATCCTGTATGTTTGCAGATGTTGCAACCTTTTCCGCCGCAAATGTTGCACGAAATGTCCATCTCGGCCGACGGTTCGGTGAATGGGAAATACGAAGGGCGCAGGCGTATTTGTGTGTCTTCGCCAAACATTTCTTTGGCAAAGTATAGTAGAGTTTGTTTAAGGTCGGCAAACGACACTTTTTTGTCGATGTATAATCCTTCTACCTGGTGGAATATGCAGTGTGCTCGGGCAGAGATAGCTTCGTTGCGGAACACACGTCCGGGAGCTATAATTCTTATTGGCGGTTGAGCCTTTTCCATCACTCGTACCTGCACCGACGAGGTGTGGGTGCGTAGTGCTACATCGCCATGTTTGCCTTCTTTTTCTATAAAGAAGGTGTCCTGCATATCTCGTGCCGGATGTTCGGGCGGAAAGTTGAGTGCCGAAAATATATGCCAGTCATCTTCTATTTCCGGAGCTTCTGCTACGGTGAAACCTATGCGGGCAAAAATGTCTATAATCTCGTTTTGTACCACCGAAAGGACGTGGCGACTGCCAATCTCGGCAAAGTCGGTAGGCATAGTCAGGTCCATATCGCCGCTGTCGTCGCTTTGTTCTTCCACAAAGGCTTTAAATTCTTCTATCTTGGCTTGTGCTGCGTTTTTCAGTTGGTTTAGTAGCTGTCCCATCTCGCGTTTTTGGTCGTTTGGTATGGTTTTGAACGTTTCAAAAAGGTCGTTCATCACACCTTTCTTGCCCAAAAACTTTATGCGGAACTGTTCTATTCCTTCAATCTTGTTGGCGAAACCATCAATAGTGGTCTCGTTTATTTCTTTTAAGTAGTTCTCTATTTTTTCTTTCATCTATCGGTATTGTTATTATCTGTTACAAAAAATATTTGTTGCTTCGTAAAAGTTATAATAACGGAGTTTTTATTCTTCTATTACGCTTATTCTCATTTTTACGTCAACAACGGGGCGGTTGTTGCGGTCGCATTCTACAGCGGCAATCTTGTCGATAACTTCTAGGCCTTCCACTACTTCGCCAAACACCGTGTAGTCGTTGTCCAAGAAGGGTGTTCCACCAATGGTCTTGTAGGTTTCAATTTGTTCGGGGGTGTACTCTACAGTGTTTTTACGCTGCATTTGCATCATCTTAAGCTGTTGTTCGTTGTACTTTTGGCCATGCACAATGTAGAACTGCGATCCCGACGATTCTTTCTTGGGGTTTACGGCATCGCCTTGCCTTGCTGCTGCCAAAGCACCCTTCTTATGGTAGCGGTGAGGTACAAATTCGGCCGGAATGGTGTATCCCGGACTGCCGTTGCCAAGCATCTGACCGGGCTTTGCATTTTTCGATTTCGGGTCGCCTCCCTGTATCATAAAATTGTTGATCACTCGATGGAATAATAAATCGTCAAAAAAACCATTTTTTACCAGTTTAATGAAGTTTTCTTTGTGCAAAGGTGTGTCATTATACAGCAAAATCTTCATTTTTCCATACGAAGTTTCAACTAAAACGTATGTTTTTTTTTCTTTTCTTACCGTTTGACTATTAGCATTTTGTGTAAAAGAAAAAAAGAAAACCATTAAAAAAAATGCTAAAAATGTCAGTTTTTTTCTGTTCATATCTATAAAAATATTATTTTTGCAAAAGTAAATCAAATAATTCAATTGTGTAACAATAAAAATAACTTTTAATGATGAAAAAACCCGTTTTAGTAGTTAGTTTGTTGATAATAACAATTTTATCAGTGAATATTTTTATTTCTTGTGATAAAGATACTGATTGCACTATTTTGGTAACGGTTATCGATGGTCAAACCCAAAAAATTGTTCCCGGAGCCAATGTTTATTTTGGCAAGGATAGTAGCGACTATAATGTAACCGGACTTACCGATTCCAAGGGTCAGTTTGTTCATACCTACAAAAGTCCCGCTATCTATGATATGGAAGCATCAATAGATTATCAGGCCAAGATAGATGAAACTTATTATTGGGCTATTCATAAAGAAGGCCACAATAGTTTCCGTCTGAGAGAGGGCGATACGATAAAAAGGGATTTGATATTTACGCAATCAGATTCGATAAAGAAACTATATTAATAAACTAGTATTCGGAGTAATGTCTGAAATTAAATTTTCCTCAAAGGATTTGAGGTATATGGAATTGTTAGGTCTGACCAAGGAGGTGGTTCTTGGTCAGATTTCTAATTTTAAGTACGGTTTTCCGGCTATAGTGTTGGATTCGCCGGCAACTGTTGACAATAAAGGTATATTTCGTTTTTCCAAAGAGCAAGAGGATTTTTATATCCGGTATTATGATGAGCAGTCTGTTGGCAAAAACATACTTAAGTTTGTTCCTGCTTCCGGTGCTGCAACTCGTATGTTTAAGGATTTGTACAGCTTTACATCGGTTTATCATGGTGAGGCTTCTGCTATAGGTGAGGAGTTCCCTACAGTAAAGGTTTTCTTAGATAATTTAGACCGTTTTGCTTTTTACGATGACCTTGTATCTGTAATGTCAAACTCGGGGATGAGTATATCAGACTATATGAATCGTGCCGATTATAGCTCTATTATTAATTGCTTATTGGGTAAACAAATGGGTTACGGAATGTTGCCTAAGGCATTACTCAAGTTTCATAAATATTCCGATGGTGCTCGCACTGCACTATCGGAGCATTTTACTGAGGCTTATCGCTATGCACGGTCCAAAAATGGAGAGGCATATTTGCACTTTACGGTATCGCCTGAACATAAAGTCAAATTTAGGCAAGAGATAGCTAATATACGTAAATACTTTTCCGGTATATCTGATATCAAATTTCATGTTAGGCTTACAGAGCAGCAACACCGTACAGATATCATTGCCGTGGATGAATACAACGTTCCTATTCGAGACGATGAAGGTAAATTGGTATTCCGTCCGGGTGGACATGGGGCTCTTATCAATAATCTTAGTGAGTGTCATGCTGATGTGATATTTATAAAGAATATTGATAATGTTGTTCCCGATAATCCTCAAGATAAGGATTATCAAACAACCACCGTGCGTTACAAAAAATTGTTGGGAGGGGTGTTGTTGTATCTTCAACTTAAGATATTCGAAATGGTCTCGCTCTTAAAAACGCGAAAGCCCACTAATGAAGAACTTGCCAATATCGAAGACTTTATGCAAAACAGCTTGTGCATCGACCTCTCACGTGCCAAAGCTGCACCATTCAATGATAGGATAAATCTTTTGCTTGCCAAATTAGACCGTCCGGTACGTGTATGTGGTATGGTTAAGAATGAAGGTGAGCCTGGAGGAGGTCCGTTTTGGGTTATCAATGGTGATGGAACAAAGAGTTTACAGATAGTGGAAACTTCGCAAGTAAACCGTAAAAATGTAGATCAAGAAGCTATATTATCGCAGTCCACACATTTTAATCCTGTTGATTTGGTTTGTGGAATACGTAGGTATAATGGTCGTTATTTTAATCTTTCCAATCATATTGATTATACTACAGGTTTTATAACCAAGAAGACCATTGGTCCTAAAGTGGTAAAGTCACAAGAATTGCCAGGGTTATGGAATGGAAGTATGGCCGATTGGACTACTGTATTTGTCGAAGTACCGTTGGCAACTTTTAATCCGGTAAAAACTGTCAACGATCTTTTGCGTAAAGAACATTTCGTATAATAAAAAATATCACAACTAGAGATAAACAAAAGGCTAAGGAATAATGGTATCCCTTGGTCTTTTTGTTTTTTGTTGTGGAGCGTTAATACTAAATAGACTATCGAAGAAATCGTATTTCTGGAAATAATTTCTTTTATTTAACACATATTTTGTATACCAATAAACTAAAAACAATGTCATATTGAGTATGGATCAGAATATTCGAAACTTGATAAATAAGTGTATTGAGGGCGATAGGAATGCTCAGCGGGATTTGTACGAAAAGTATAAAGGCCGCTTCTATGCATTATGTTTGCGCTATGCATCCAATACCGATGAAGCTCAGGATATTATGATCGAAGCGTTTTTGAAAGTCTTTAACTCACTTAAGAATTATCGTGGCGATGGAGAATTTGAAGGATGGTTATATCGCATATTTTCAAACCACGCCATAAGCTATGTGTCTCGAAGCAAAAAAGATGTACTCTCGCTCAAAACAAAAGAGGATATAGACGAGAACACATTGTTGGAAAAGGCTAATGCTTTTAATGATGATACGAGAGATGCTTTACTGCGCTATCTTCAGTGTTTAAATGTGCGAGAACGTACTGTGTTTAATATGATAGCTATAGAGGAATATACCTTTGCCGAGGTTGCCGAAGAACTACATGTGAAAAAAACGGTGGTGAAGACCTATTTCTACAGAGCACGAGCGTCGTTGCAAATAATGTTGAAGAAAAACGAAAAAGAATTATTGAAAGAATATAATATGGATAAATGATGAAAGATATAGATGAATTGTACAAAGATAAGTTGCAAAGTTTTGAGGTAACACCTCCGGATGGCTTGTGGGATAAGCTATCAGAAAGGTTGTCGGTCGAGACGTCTACTGCTACCAATTCTGATAGCTCGTTGTCGAACACCATTTCATCATCAGCCAAGGGTGGTGTGAAATTTGCAACTAAAATAGCTACATGGAAAGTAGCTGCCATAGCAGTGGTGGCAGGTGCTTTGGTAGCCACTGCTACAATAATATCACTTGACGATGGCAATGAAAATGTCGCCGTACAGCAACAGATAAATAAAGCTATTGAAACAGCACTTCCGATAGATGTTGATACGGTTGCTACAGATATATTTTCGATACCAACGCCTGTCAACAACAAAGAACATGAAGCAAACTCCGAGGCATCCGGTAATGGAACATCGCCTAACCAATCTTCGGAGCAGCCATCGATTGATGTCAATAATGTGCCATCAATCACCCATGACACTTGTACGCAGGTCGTGAAACACCTGCCCTCTGACACCAACTATGCTATAGATGATAATAACTATGTTGATACTATAGCTGCTGCTAGAGTTTATGAAGAACCGGTTGCTCAAGACTCGATGATGGAAGATAATGATGTGGTAGTAAACATTGATTCGTTGAAGAATGTATTGCAAGAAATAAAAGAGTCTGTGGATATACTTATCCCAAATATTATAACACCCAACTACGATAACCATAATGATTGCTGGAAGATAGTAGGGATAGAGGATTACTATAATGTGCATGTGGTGATAGCAACACGCTCGGGTATGATAATATATGAGAATAAGCGGTACGACAATTCGTGGTGTCCGACCGATATACCTGACGGAACTTATTTCTATGCCATAACAATAATATCACATAACTACCATAAGAAAGGTGTGATAGAGATTAGAACTAAATAAAATTTACCCATAATGCACAATTCGTGATATAAACTCTAAAATTATACGATTATGAATTGTGCATTTAAAAAAATCGTATCTTTGCAATTCAAAAACGGATAAAACATGAATATATCAAATACAAGACAAGAGCATAAAGGTGTGCGCTTTATGGTAAAAGAGAATTGTGAACTTATGATATTTCTTATGACCAAAATGTCAGGCATAAGTCGTACTAAAGTCAAAAATATGCTTTCAAATGGATTGGTATGGGTCGATGACGAAGTGGTAAGCCAATATAATTTTATGCTTCAACCCGGTATGCAGGTGCGTATAGGTAAAAAAGAAGAAAAACGAAAATTTACCAGCAAATGGATGCGTATAGTTTTTGAAGACAAATACATAGTAGTGGTAGAAAAACGTGAAGGCATTGTTACCAATAGTCCTACCGACGAAGTGTCGATACAAAGAGTGCTCAACAATTACTTCGAATTTACGCGTCAACGTTGTCGTGCACACACAGTCCATAGGTTGGACAAGCACACTTCAGGATTGCTCATCTTTGCTAAAGACAAAAAGATAAGTTTTATGTTTGAAAAGAATTGGAAAGATATTATATCTGATCGCAGGTACGTGGCAGTAGTAGAAGGATTTATGGAAAAAGAATATGGTACTGTGGAGTCGTATCTGAAAGATAACAGAATGTTTGTATCATATTCGTCCGATACCGATGACGGTGGCAAACATGCTATCACCCACTATAAAACATTGAAACGTAAACCAGACTTTTCACTTGTGGAACTACGCTTGGAAACCGGACGTAAAAACCAAATACGTGTACACATGCACGACCTTAAACATCCAATCGTAGGTGACGAAAAATATGGGAGTACATCCGACCCTATAAAGCGTGTGGCACTTCATGCCTACAAGTTATCGTTTACACATCCAATGACTAACGAAGAATTGAGTTTTGAAACTCCGATACCAACCAATTTTATGCAATTGCTTTAACTCACCTGCTCATATAGCTAAAACTCTGATAAGTTTCAATAAGGAGTATATGTCTTTTTGTGTAAAAAACAGCTTTTCCAATCACTTGATGAAGGAGAAAAGCTGTTTTTTCATGGAAATATTTTGAAATATCGCCACAAAATTTCACTGGAAGTATTTTATACTTATATAATACGATTATGATAGTAATAAAAACTATCAACTCGGTTGCTAAACATACAAAAAGTGTGATTTTTAGGGGTGAAAAATCACACTTTTTAGGGTAAAAAATGTGATTTTTTGAGGAGTGAGCGACCGTCTAACCAAATTTACCGACCGTATTGCTACCTTTACCCACCGCCAAACCGCTTTCCGAAATCCCTTGCAATGAATTTGCATTAACGGAGAAACACCTTTTGAGAAGGGGCCGATCTCAGCTGAGAAGGGGCCGATCCCAAATGGGATAGGCTCTTTCTCAAGCGAGAACGGCCCGTTCCCAAAACCACCATAACCGACAACTTAATATCACCGCCACAGAATATTGCTAAGTATTTCAAGGATTATCTTCCTTAACTTCATAATCTATTATGCTTAAAGGCTTAACACAAGATGGTACGATATGTGGTTCCCCAACGGCTTTGGGAACCCTCCCCAACGGCTTTGGGAACCCATGCTTCTAACGTAAACGTATCATCATGTTAAGCATCTTATCTCAAGGGTTTAAGCATCTTGTTTCTTGCCTTTGAGGTACAAACCATCGAAATGTACAGTCCCGCCACAGTATAAGGCTTGGAATATCTACAGTATAATGGTAGCTTTTAGAAATAGTTTTCAATATATTGATGAAGTTGACGATGTATTAATTTCATAGAGAAAAGTTTTATATTTCGGCTACAGGGATACTACTTTTTTATGCCTAATCTAGAAATATTCTTTTTGTTTTGGACAATTTCTAAAATTGCGGTGCCGATGGCTGATATAACTTAGAAGCTAAACACAAAAACCTAAAGGGAAAAATTAATAACCTTGAGGGATTTAGTACATTTAAACGGTTTATTTACCTCAAATAAACCGTTTAAATGTACTATATGCATCAGAAATATCAAATTTATCCTATAGGGAAAACAAATTTTCCTCCTCATTCAGTGTTCTTTACATCGGAAGAAAATTCAATTTTCATCACGAGG
>JAFWBF010000147.1 GCA_017507285.1 Bacteroidales bacterium
CAACCTTTTTCGGTAAGGTTTGCCATCAAGTCGTTGGCAGCAGCCAAAGTGTAACCAAGTTCTTGAACGATGCTCGAACCGGCATTGTGGAACATACGTCCGTTTACTGTCAAAGCACGGAACTTTGGCAATTCGGTTTCAATATAATTGATTATTTCAACGGCTTCGGTATAGTTGGCTTCTTCGCTTCCGTAAAATTCGCCATGCTTCAACGCATAGTTGAATATATCAAAATCTATGCTACCGGCTATTTCTTTGGTATCAACGTTTTGTTTTTTGGCCACTTCTACCAAAAGTTTCAATGTTGGCAAGTACGATTTTGAACATGTGAAGTTGATTTTCACCTTTGTCAAATCAATACCTTTCAACAGTGTTGCCATTTGCTCTGCAGTAGTTATTTCGCGTACGCAAAGTCCCAAAGCAGTAGCACCGCGTTTTACTGCATCAACAGCTATGCGGTTGGCTTCAACAGCATCTTTTACAGCAATGTCTTGGCGTATATCCCAAGTGTTTGCTTTTGCTTGTTTACCTCTAACGTAAGGAAATTCGTTAGGATTGGTGTTTAGATAAGTAAGGTTTTCTAAATCTTCGGCTCTGTAGTATGGTTTTACCGAAAAACCTTCTATTGTTTTCCAAACTAATTTTTTATCATAGTCGGCACCCTTTAGGTCTTTATTAATAACTTCTTCCCATTTTTCGGTAGAAACAGGAGGAAATTCGGAGAATAACTTATTGTTTTCCATTATATTATATTTTATATTTTTATTTCTTTGAAAGTACAAAAGTACATCTTTTTTTTATTCTTCGCAACTTTATTTCCCACATTATGCCAAAAAAGAATAGCATTGTAGAAGCAAACATTTGTATATCCGCCACTTATCGGCCTAAACTATTCATCAAAAAGATATTCACTTTGTTTTGTGAATACAAGCCACACAGGCTTATGCCCGGCGGCTGTGTGGCTCTGCTTCGGGCGGCGGAGGCCTTTAGCATGAGGTGCTGAACCATAAAGGCGAAAGACCTAACCAATGTTCTGCCTTTCGCCTCCCGATTATCGTGCATTTTGCTGCAATGCCCTTTGGTAATCCTCGTTGGTGATGGTGTAAACACCCCAAGTTCGCCACGTGTCATCGATATAACCGGTTTGCCACGATTTATGGTCGAATATATTATGCTCGGCAGGCAATAATTCCGATGGATAATAATATCTTCTGTTGTTGCTATCGGCAAATAATGCCTTATGTTCCAACACTACACCACCGTCGAACACAAAGTTTGCAACGCATACAGTCTTTGCACAGTATGCAGAGTCGCCTCCAAAATATTCCACCATAAGATGTGTTATATCTTTGTAGTCATCGTATATCACCTCCTTTTTCTCCGATGGTTGGAGCTTGAGATCGCCTATCTGCACCTCCTTATTGGTTGCATTCATCACATAAAGATGCATAGTTGTAACACATTCCGTTTTTGCACCCTCGCCGCGAACGCAGGGATTGAACTCGCACGAGGCATAGGCTGCCAAAACTGCCACGGCTACAATGAATTTTGCAACAAATTTAATTCTAGTTCTCATTTCGTCTATTTTTTATTTGTAAATAATTATTTATCAACGATGTAGATATTCAAATAATTGTCCCACATCGTCTGCAAAGGTACGTGTTTTTTTCTGAAGTGCAAAACATTCGGCCGAAAAAAACTTTGGCGTAGCGTTAGTTTGCCAACACCCATACATTATATATATATCCTCCCGCCGTAGGAATGGAGGTAGCCGAGGCGTTAGGTTGCACCTTGCCCTGGCGTTAAGTTGCACCTTGCCCCGGCGTTAAGTTGCACCTTGCCCCGGCGTTAGGTTGATAGTTCCCTTTCGCCGAAAGGGATATTTGCTTTCGCCGAAAGCGATACCTGCTTTCGCCGAAAGGAATATTTGCTTTCGGCGAAAGGGATACCTGCTTTCGGCGAAAGCAGACCATAAACCTAACGCAAGGGCTACCATAAACCTAACGCAAGGACCACCATCAACCTAAC
>JAFWBF010000002.1 GCA_017507285.1 Bacteroidales bacterium
ACGATGAGAAAATAGACATCGTAAAGAAGCACTATTTTGAGGGTGCAAGTTTAAAAGAATTGGCACGGCACTATAATACGGAATTCTCAGTATCTTTGCAAAGAAAAGGATACAAATTTATGTAATGGATAGGAATACAATAATCACTAAATCAGACGAACTAAATGCTTTACGCAAGGGAGTTTTAGAACTAAAGAAACGTCTCTATAATGAAACAATGATTTAAGTTGTAGAAGAAATGTTTGAGATTGAAATATGGCAACTTCTAAAAATTTCACGTTCTATGAAATATAAACATGAAATAAAAGAGCTTTTGTGTGATTTTCGTTTTTCTTGAAATCTTTCTTGCCCTTATCTTCATGACCTCGCATCGTTGATCAATAGCTTCCCCAAAGCCTTTTGGAAGGAGTTCCAATGGGTTTGGGGAAGCATCCCAAAGGCTTTGGGAAACACTCCCAATGGGTTTGGGGAGGTGTCCCAATGGCTTTGGGAAAACATACTTTCAAGCAGAAAAGGTTTGGATGTCAAGCATCGGAAGTTTTGATGATAAGGATTGCGAGCGTTCCGCATTCCCCTCCAGGGCGTAACCATGCGGGTTAGGCACCGGAATTCCCATACTTAGGGGTCGAAACTATGGGAGTTTCGTGTCGTAAACCGCAGGGTTTCGGTGGCTAAGTGTGGGAGTTATTTTGTGGAAAGAAATATTTCTAGATTTTTGCAACAATGACTTATGCCATTATGGTAGGGATATTTTCCCGCTCTGGAATATATGTCTTGGGGACGATAAGATATATATGTTGGAGAATTGAGATATATAACCTGCTGTAGCTAGTGGGTATATGTTGTAGTTTCAAAGTTGTGGACAGTGGTGGTGTAATTGTAGTCTATAAGTGTTGCAAACATGCCGTTTGTGGCTATGTTGGCAGCGTGGGTGTTGCGGTTAAGTATTTTTGTTTACAGCACTGTTTCCATATCGCCCATGTGCATGCTGTTGCTACCTTTCAGCAGTATGATGGCTTCTGCAATGGGGTTATTAAAAAAGTATTCTTTGGCTTTGGCGGTATCGGCAAAGTGTAGCATGTTGTCGGTAGGCTTTACAAAGTCAAATTCCGTTCCTACAAATACAGCCATGTCGAGGTTGAGGCTTGAGGTGTGTTCTACCACTGCTTTGTGTTCGCGCTCCGAGTCGGTACCCAATTCCTTCATTGCACCTAGTATTGCCACTTTCTTGTCGGTTGTTTTCATTGCACCAAAATTGTCCAGTGCTACTTTCATTGATGATGGGTTGGCGTTGTAGCAATCCATTATCAGCGAGTTGCAGTTAGTTTTCTTTAGCTGCGAGCGGTGGTTGGTGGGAAGGTATTCTTCCAATGCCTGCTTTATGTCGAAGCAGTCGACTTTGAAAAACGATGCCACGCATATAGCTGCCAATGCATTGTTGTAGTTGTAGGCTCCCAATAGGTTTGTGTTTACGGTATACACTCTGTCATCGGCTTCGAAATAGAATTGCAGGTATGGCGACGAATCTTTGTACGATGGGCGTATGGTGGTGTTTATACCATTACGGTTGTATTCGATGTGTTTTATATCTTGGATGTTTTCTATCAGTATGTTGTCGTCGGTATTTACAAATGCCAATCCGTTGGTACTATGTAGGTAGTTGTAGAGTTCGGTTTTGGTTTTTATCACATTTTCAAAGCTGCCAAATCCTTCCAGATGGGCTTTGCCAATGTTGGTTATCAGTCCGAAATTGGGTTGAGCTATTGAGCATAAAAACTCTATTTCTTTGGGGTGGTTGGCACCCATTTCTATTATTGCAATATCGGTGTCTTGAGGCATCGATAGTAGGGTTAGGGGTACACCTATATGATTGTTGTAGTTGCCTTTGGTAGAGTGTGTACGATATTTTTTTGATAGTACTGCTGTTGTTAGTTCTTTGGTGGTGGTTTTGCCATTGGTGCCGGTGATGGCCACTATGGGTATGTGTTTCGTTTGGGTTCGGTGGTATTGTGCCAACTTCTGAAGAGTTGTCAGCACATTGTCCACAAGTATACATCTTTCCGGGTTTTGGGAATAGCATTCGGCATTGTCAACAACGGCAAATGCTGCTCCGGCATCCAATGCTTTGTGAGCAAAGGTGTTGCCGTCGAAATTATCGCCTTTTAAGGCAAAGAATATTTCGTTGCCCTGTATGGTACGGGTGTCCGTGGTGATGTTGCGGTGTTGTATATATATATTGTATAGCTCTTCGATTGTTGTCATGATACGTTTATTTTTTTGATGTGTGTTATGAATATTATAACGCCTGCAGTCTTCTTTTATTTCCTTTACGCTTATATTTCTATCTTATTACCGTTACGGTACCTTTCTCTACATGGCTTGTACCGTCGCTGAAAGTACAATATATTATGTATACATAGCTGCCTTGTGGCACATATTCGCCGTTGAATCGGCCGTCCCATCCGTGGTTTATATCGGTGGTTTGGAATATCATAAGTCCCATTCTGTTATAGATTTGGAATAGGTAGTTATCCTGCCTTGTGAATGTGGCTACGGGTCCGAAGGTTTTGTTGTTGTCGTTTTGAGGTGTGAAAGAATTTGATATCCATATATCGCCTTCGCGAGTGTAGGTTTCCGATTGTGATGATGATGTGTAGGATTCCTCCCAATGGCTTGGAGCTTCGTAGGCTTCCACACGATATATCAGATTGTCTTTCAGATTGGCAATATTGTTCAAGTTGTCGTTGTAAGCATATTCCCATGGTTGCAGGGTGGCTATATCGCTCCATAGGAGGTCATTTTTTTGCTTGCGAAATACTTTGTAGTATGCTACCGAGTCCCAACCAATGTAGTTGGTGCGGATAATTTGGTTTACGTTTTCGCTCGATTTTAGCTGTATGTATATTGGCGATACTATGTTCGATTTTTTTTCGCTTATTCCGCAAGCGTCCTTTACCGAAAGATAGTAGTGGTACCTTTTGTCGGAAGGGTCAACATCGGTATCGGTATAATATATATATGGTTGTGAGGTGGAGGGTAGCGAGGCTATGTGTGTGTATGGCAGTGTGTTCTCCTTGCGGTAGAGTAGATATTCGGTTGTGGCAAAGGAGGTGTCTACATAAAACGTAAGGTTGATGGCAGAATTGTCCTCGGCCACAGTGGCCAAGCGAGTGTAGATAAAATTGGCGGTATCCGGAACTGCCATGTTTACAGTCAGAGTGTTGGACTCCGAACGCTTGGTTTGAGAACCATTTATGGCCACTACCTTTACGTATGCCTTTGGTATTGCTATCGGTACATCGAAACGGTAGTTTAGGGGACTGCTTGCCGCTATGTGGGCAACTTGCCGGAAGGAGGCTTCGCCACTGTAACGAACATATACTATGTAGCTGTCTACGTCGTCGGGCATATTTATATATTGGTTCCAATGTATGTCAATGGTATTGCTACAGTCTGCCACTCCGCCACTTACCACTATATTATGGTAATATTCGGTAAGTGCACTTGCCGTAAAACATGAGTCGAAAGCATATATTCGGTAGTCGTATATACTTGTGCTACTGTGATGTTCGGCAATATAGTTGGTGTCGTATTTCCCATATATTGTATCTAGAGCCATGCATGGCGAGCCTTGGCATATAAAGTATCCCCAAATATCGGCATCGGAACTTGGGTGCCACGATAGATGTATCTTTTGCGAATCTTCGTCAATCGTAATCACGTCGAGCGAGCATGGTGTGGTGGGCAGAGGGTCGGCAAAGAGTTTGCCTTCGCTGTTGGATATATGAGTGGTATCGTTGCTGCCGACACATATAATGCGGTACAGCACAGTGTCGTTACAGATGGAACGAGTGATGGTGTCGCTATAGTGGAGCATAGATGTTGTATCTATCAGTTGCCAATCGGTTTTGTTTTGTATCATTCGGTATATTCTATAGGTAGAGGGAGAGGTGTTGGCTGATATAAAAGGATTGTTCCACGACAGATAGGCCGAAATATTGTTGGTACTAGTGTTTGCCACATCTATGTATATCGTTGTCGTAGAGTCGTAAAAGCTATCGGTAGATGTGTGGGCTACAATTCGGTATTTCTGTTCGGCATTGTCGGCATAGGCTTCGTTGTCGGTATAAACTCTTGTGTTTATATCGTTGTAAGTAGCTATGTTTTGATACGAGTTGTTTTGGAATTTCTCTATGTCGTAGCCCATAAAAGTTTCGCTATCGCCGTTGTATTGCCAGCTCAATGTTACATTGCCATCATTGCCAACCACCGCTGAGGTAAACACCACAGCCTGAGGAAAAACATTTCCTACGAATATCATCAGTATTATAATGGCAATTGTTCGGTTCATATATACGGAAACTAAATTTATATATTAATGTACGCGAGTCTTATAACGCAATAATTACGTTTTTGGTGTAGTATGGCGTTTATTTTTATTTCTTTTTATGGACTAATAAATAGGCATCTCATTGTATCGTAGAATTACATCACGAGGGAGTTTTATCTGCATCACGATGTAGATAGACTTCCCTCGCGAGGAAAATCCAACTACATCACGATGAAATTTTGCCGGTGGAGCTCTGCTTTTACATGTTGGCGTAATGTGTTGTTATACAGTATTACCTATGCTGTTGATTTTATACTATACTATCAATGTGCCTTACACCCGGGTGTCGTGAGCATGATGGTATATTGCGAATGCGATGAAACCCTATTGTCAAATTTGGGCATGTTAGATTGTCTGATTGATATGAAACGGCAGAAGTAGAAAGGTTTAGGTATATAAATACTTTAGCGGTGCCGATAAATGGAAATTTTGTTTCCAAAAGATGAAAAAACTTTCAATATCATACAATAATATTATATAGAGCTATGATTTAGGTATACAGATGAACTAAGTAACCGAAACTAATAATAGCAATAAATCAATGATATAAAGGACAAAAATAAAGCGGTGGAAAATAAAAAGAAAAGATTTTTCTGAAAAAGCAGTGTATATCAGAAAAAAGTTGTAACTTTGCCACTTAGAAATACAGAAAATTATTAATCCTATAAATCTAAATAACATGGCAATAAAAGGAGAAATTGTTATTGACAGAGAACGCTGTAAAGGATGTGGAGTATGCTTGGGAGCATGTCCAAAATCTGTAATTGCGTTGTCGAAAAATGTAAATGGTAAAGGCTATAACTATGCCGAAGCCGTAAAAGACGAATGCATTGGATGTGCAAGTTGTGCTATCGTATGCCCCGATGGTGTAATATCCGTCTATAAAGCAAATTTATAAACAGTTAAAGGTATATAAGAAATGGCAAAGGAATTAAAATTAATGAAGGGTAATGAAGCTATTGCCCAAGCAATGATTGCCAGTGGTTGTGATGGTTATTTTGGCTATCCTATCACTCCTCAGTCGGAAGTAATGGAAACCCTTATGGCAGAAAAACCTTGGGAAACAACAGGAATGGTTGTTCTTCAAGCAGAAAGTGAAGTTGCTTCTATCAATATGGTTTACGGTGGAGCAGCAACTGGAAAGAAAGTTGCCACTTCCTCTTCATCTCCAGGAATCAGTTTGATGCAAGAAGGTTTAACTTACTTGGCCGGTGCTGAAATTCCATGTTTAATTATCAACGTTATGCGTGGTGGTCCAGGATTGGGAACTATCCAACCTTCACAATCAGACTATTTCCAATCTACAAAAGGTGGTGGACACGGAGATTATCAGTTATTTACCCTTGCTCCTGCATCGGTACAAGAAATGTACGATTTCGTATTCGAAGCATGGGATATAGCTTACAAATATCGTAATCCTGTTCTTATCCTTTCGGATGGTGCTATCGGACAATGCATGGAAAAATTATATACTCGCGACTATGTTCCACGTTGGACAGAAGAAGAACGTCGTGCCAATGCTCCATGGGGTACTTGGGGTAAACCTGCCGAACGCGGACACAACATCATCACTTCTCTTGAACTTGATTCGGCTAAACAAGAAGTTTTCAACCACAAACTTCAAGCCAAATATCGCGTAATGGAAGAAAACGAATGTCGCTACGAAGAAATCATGTGTGACGACGCTGAATATATATTTGTTGCTTACGGTTCTTCTTCGCGTATTAGTATGAAAGCTGTTCAAATGGCTCGCGAAAAAGGTATAAAAGTCGGATTGTTCCGTCCTATCACTTTGTATCCATTCCCCAAAAAGGCTTTGGCAGAGCGTGCTAAACAAGTAAAAGGTATCCTTACTGTGGAAATGAGTGCAGGTCAAATGGTAGAAGATGTACGTTTGGCAACAGAATGCAATGTAAAAGTTGAACACTTCGGACGCTTCGGTGGTATTATTCCTACTCCTACTGAAGTATTGGAAGCATTAGAAAATCAAATTATTAAAGGATAATAAGTATGAATTCAGATATAGTAAAACCCGAAAATTTGGTTTATTCGAGAACCAAAGTATTGACTGATGCTACAATGCACTACTGCCCCGGATGTGGACATGGTACTACCCATCGTATTGTAGCCGAAGTAATAGAAGAATTAGGTATTCAAGATCAAACTGTAGGCGTAGCTCCTGTAGGATGCTCTGTATTGGCTTACAATTATTTCGATGTAGACTTCCAAGAAGCTGCTCACGGACGTGCACCGGCTCTTGCTACTGCCGTTAAACGTTTGAATCCAAATTTGTTCGTTTTCACTTATCAAGGTGATGGCGACTTGGCTGCTATAGGTACTGCCGAAACAATACACGCTGCAAACCGTGGTGAAAACATCACTATGGTATTTGTAAACAACGGTATATATGGTATGACCGGAGGTCAAATGGCTCCTACTACTCTTGTAGGTATGAAAAGTGCTACCACTCCTTATGGTCGTAACGTAGAATTGAACGGTTATCCTTTGCGTCTTACCGAAATATTGGCTACATTGCCAGGTACTTATTTCGTAACTCGTCAAAGCGTTCATACTCCTGCTGCAGTGCGCAAAGCTAAAAAAGCTATCAAACAAGCTTTCGAAAACCAAAAGTTGAAAAAAGGTCTTTCTTTCGTAGAAATAGTATCGAACTGTAATAGCGGTTGGAAGATGACCCCCGTACAAGCTAACAAGTGGATGGAAGAAAACATGTTCCCCAACTATCCTATTGGCGATATAAAAGTTGAAGGTAAATTAGTTGAAGGTATTGGTTTGGACAGACTTGTTGTAAGCAGCCCATTAACAGTAAAATAAACAATCAAAAATTAGAACGAAAATGACAGAAGAAATCATTATAGCCGGATTTGGAGGACAAGGAGTTCTTTCTATGGGAAAAATCCTTGCCTACAGTGGCGTTATGCAAGATAAAGAAGTAAGTTGGATGCCTTCTTACGGTCCTGAAATGCGTGGTGGTACAGCCAACGTATCTGTTATCATCAGTGACGAACGTATCAGCTCGCCTATCATCAACCAATTTGATACTGCTATCATCCTTAACCAACAATCGTTGGATAAATTTGAAAGCAGCGTAAAACCCGGTGGTGTGTTGCTTTACGACCCAAATGGTATCACTCACGAACCTACTCGTAAAGACATCAACATCTACAAGGTGGCAGCAGCCGAAAAAGCAGCTGAACTAGGCATGGCTAAAGTTTTCAACATGATTATTCTTGGAGCTTTCCTTCAAGTTAAACCTGTTGTAACAGAAGAGTTTATTGAAAAAGGATTGCAAAAATCTCTTCCTGAACGTCACCACAAGCTAATTCCTGAAAACCTTAAAGCTGTTCAAACAGGAAAAGAACTTGTAGAAGCTGTTCAAAAATTGTAGATTTGGACAATATTATATTATGTTTATAGAGAGTCAGATCCCGATTTCGGGGTCTGGCTTTTTTATTTCTCGTAGTGATGTGCAATTTTCATCATTCAAATGCTATTTGGATTGATGGGGGGTATTTTGCATCATATTATTGATTGGAGTTATCAGAGGGGATAGATGGTTGTATATAGTGTAAATTATTGTAAACCTTGTTGTTGTGCTGATGTCTGGTAAATGTGTGATATGTAAGGGTAAAAAATGCCAAAAAGGCACATGTCAAAGACGAAAAATGCCCAAAATATATCAGAAAAGGAATTTTAGAGTTTGTATCTAAAATATTGATATATAATAGTGTGATAAGAGAGATATAAAAATATTTGAAAAAGTATTTGTAGATTCAAATAATAATCGTATCTTTGCAAAATAAAATAGGAATAGAAATGGCAAAGAAAACTAAGGATGCAAGAGTGCAAGTTATATTGGAATGCACTGAACAAAAAGCAAGTGGAATGCCCGGTATGTCGAGATATGTAACAACAAAGAACAAGAAGAATACTCCGGGTCGTATGGAGTTGAAGAAATATAACCCCATATTGAAGAAAGTAACAGTACATAAAGAAATAAAATAGTAAAGAGATATGGCAAAGAAAGCAGTTGCAACATTGAGAATTGGAGAAGCGAAGAAGTACGCAAAAATTATAAAGACAGAACGTTCTCCGAAAACAGGGGCTTACGTATTTAAAGAGATTATAGTTCCTGATGATATGGTAAAGGATACTCTAACTAAAAAATAATTTTTTTCATACGCTTTTGTTTTTACCCCCAATCCCTGGGGGTATTTTTTTGTGCCTAAGTATACAATGTTGCATTGCTATGGGCTTATATGCCAGGAATCAACGACTATTACACGGCATAATAGGGATAATGATAAAAAGAAGCACGGAAAAAATAAATTTGCATATGTCGAAAAAAATGTGTAATTTCGCATCGTAATTTATAACACCAAAATATTATGGGATTTTTTTCATTCTTCACCAAGGAAAAGAAGGAGACCCTCGACAAGGGGTTGTCCAAAACTAAGGAGAATATATTCTCCAAAATATCAAAAACATTAGTGGGTAAATCCACTGTAGATGATGATGTGCTCGACCAATTGGAAGAAATACTTATATCGGCTGATGTGGGAGTAGCTACAACATTAAAGATTATTGCCCGTTTACAAGAGCGAGTGCAGCGTGATAAATATTTAGGCACTAATGAGCTAAACAGTATTTTGAAAGAAGAAATTGCTGCATTGCTTACAGAACATAATGCCGATGAGCATGACGATTTTTCGTTTGAAACACCTCATAAACCATACGTGATAATGGTGGTAGGTGTAAACGGGGTGGGCAAAACCACTACAATTGGCAAATTGGCATACCAGTTTAAACAGGCAGGTAAGAGCGTTATGCTTGGTGCCTCCGACACTTTTCGTGCTGCAGCTGTTGACCAACTTACTATCTGGTCTGAAAGGGTAGGGGTGCCTATAGTATCGCAAGGAATGAATACCGATCCGGCATCGGTGGCATTTGACACATTAAAGTCGGCGGTGGCAAAGAATATTGATGTAGTGCTTATTGATACTGCAGGACGATTGCACAACAAAGTTGGATTGATGAACGAATTATCCAAGATAAAGAAGGTGATGCAAAAGGTTATACCCGATGCTCCTCACGAAGTATTGTTGGTGTTAGATGCTTCGACAGGGCAGAATGCAATCGAACAAGCCAAGCAGTTTACCGAGGCAACAGATGTCAACGCACTTGCTCTTACCAAACTTGATGGTACTGCAAAAGGAGGGGTAATAATAGGTATATCAGACCAATTTAAAGTGCCGGTACGATATATAGGTTTGGGCGAGCAAATGACAGACCTTCAGATATTCAATTCAAAGGCTTTTGTAGATAGCCTATTTGAATAGTGTGATATTCACTACAATTATTATACTTCGTGTCTATGAAGAAGATAAACATAGTAACCCTCGGGTGTTCCAAAAATACTGTAGATTCCGAAAATATAGCCGGACATTTACAAAAGGCCGGTTTTGCTGTAAGGTTTGATGACAGCAAGAATGTTTCCGATATAGTGGTGATAAACACCTGTGGTTTTATTGGCGATGCCAAAGAGGAATCGATAGCTGCAATATTGGAATATGCCGAGCTGAAACGTCGAAAGAAAAATCCCAAAAAGATAATAGTATGTGGGTGCTTGTCGCAACGCTATGCTGATGAGTTGCAAGCCGAAATACCCGAAGTAGATGCTTTTTATGGTGTGAATGATTGGAACGAATTGCTCAGCAATATAATAGAAGACTATTCGGATGATGATTTTACATCCCGCCGTATGCTTAGTACCCCATCGCACTATGCTTTTTTGAAGATAGCAGAGGGGTGCAATCGCAGTTGCTCTTATTGTGCTATACCTCTTATACGAGGCAAGTTTGTCTCACGGCCTATTGACTCCCTTGTGCAGGAGGCAAAGCAGTTGGTGGCCGATGGTGCCAAAGAGCTACTGATAATAGCTCAGGATACCACATATTACGGTATGGATATATATGGCAAACGCTGTTTGGCAGAATTGTTGGAACGATTGGCCACAGAGTCGGGTGCCAAATGGATACGCCTCCACTACACCTTTCCCTCATCCTTTCCTGACGATGTTATAGAGGTTATGAAAAAATACGATTGTATTTGTAATTATATAGACATACCGCTTCAGCATATAAGTACAGACGTGCTTACCTCAATGAAACGTGGCATAGATCGTGAGGGTACTTTGAAGCTTATGCAGATGTTTAGAGAAAAGCTGCCTGATGTGGCAATACGCACTGCTCTTATAGTAGGGTATCCCAACGAAACAGAGGACGACTTTGAGCAACTGAAAGACTTTGTAAAAGATATGTGTTTCGACCGTTTGGGTGTGTTCCGCTATTCGCCTGAAGAAGGAACACCATCGTTTTTGTTGGGTGATACGGTGCCCGACGATGAAAAACAACGTCGTATGGACGAGATAATGGAACTGCAAGAAATAATATCTGTCGAGAAGAATACCGAGAAAATAGGCAAAGAATATATGGTGCTTATTGATAGGATGGAGGGCGACTTTTGGGTTGGCCGTACCGAATACGATTCGCCTGAGATAGATAATGAGGTTCTTATAACTACCAATAAGCGACTGAAGGTAGGCGAATTTTACAAGGTGAGGATAACAGAGGCTATGGAATACGACCTTATGGCCGAACTTGTTTGATAGTTATAACAAAAATACCGCCAACGCATTCCGTTGGCGGTATTTTTGTTTTTGTTATTAATGATGTTATAATTTCTTTTCCAAAGTAATGTAATTGGGGTATTGAACCTTTTGCTGTCCGATGTAAACCGACGGCTTAACCTTGATGGCTATACGAGATGATGTGGCATCGGTTTTGGAAAAACTATTGATAAAGTTCTTCAACGTTTCGATGTTTCCCGACGAGAATAGCTTATAAATATCTGTGTTTATTGCCAGCGGCATAGTAATGTTGGAGTTGGCCGGAATACTATATTTTTGATTAACAGCACCCGATACAAAGTCTTTACCATCAATGGCACATATCCAATCCAAGCTGTTGATAGCAGCTTTTTGTTGTGATGGGTTTTGGATTCCTACATTTACATTCAAGTCCAAAGGAATCTTTTTACTGGCTATGGCAGCTGTAAGTTTTACAATATCAGATGCCGATAGGTTCTTGATATTCTTGATTTTTACTCCGGCTATAGCCACATCTTGTACATTTTTTAAACTAAACTTGCAGTTTTGTAATGCGGCAGTTTGTTCGATTTGCGACCATATATCGCACGATACAAATAGGAACGATACTGCCAATAAACCAATAAATTTTTTCATGTGTATATCTATTAATAATTTATAAATAAGGGAATTATGTAACAATTCCCCATTCTTTCTATTTGCAAAGATACACAATATTTATGAGATTGTGGTTCAAAGTGAAACCTAAAATAATGTTTCTTATTTCTAACGTATAGAAAAAGAGAGAAAAGCTTTTCCAGCAAAAGTAGCTAAAATCATAATTATATTGCTATTTAGAGGCTGATTATTTACACAAATGTCTGCAACAATACCCGGCTCTGAATTGTTGTAGTGCAATGTATTGCAACTTCTGATGTAGACAAAGCAATATTTTTATATTTTATTTATGTATCGAATTGAGAAAAATAATGTACCTTTGCAAAAAAAATATACAGATAATATGCTTTTTGAAAATACAATAATAGGACCTATCCACAGTCGCCGTTTGGGCAATTCGTTAGGCATAAACTTGCTACCGTTGAAACGTAAATTTTGTACCTACGACTGTATTTATTGCGAATGCGGATGGAATAAAGAATCTATCGAAAATAAAATAGAACTTCCATCGTATGAGGATGTTCGTTGCCAATTGGAGAAACGTATTGCCGAACTTAAGGCCGAAGGTGCTGTGGTAGATTCGTTTACCTTTGCCGGCAATGGCGAACCTACGTTGCACCCCGATTTTCCAAAGGTGGTTGACCTAGTGGTAAAGATGCGAAACGAGCACTATCCAAATGCCGTTATTACATTGCTAACCAATGCTACTCAGCTGTCGAGACCCGAAATATATGATGCTTTGATGAAGCTCGATAACCCGGTGCTGAAACTTGATGCAGGTATGGCTGCAATGAGAAACAGTATCAATAAGCCCACTTCGGAGAAATATTCGTTTGACGAATTGGTAAACAACCTTGTACGTTTTGGTAGCAAAGGTATAATACAAACATTGCTTCTGCGTGGTACCAATGATGGAAAAATTATATCCAACGTTAGTGACGAAGACTTTGCTGAGTACATCAAAATATTGAAAAAAATACGTCCAAAATACGTAATGTTGTATGCAATTGACCGTGCAACACCCGAAAAAGACCTCGAAAAACTGACTGTTGAGGAATTAGAAATATATGCTCAAAAGATTAGGAATGAGGGTATTGATGTAAAAGTGTACGGATAAAGTAAAAAAATATTTGGTAGGTTCGAAAAAAAGTCGTACCTTTGCAATCGCAAAACAGAGATAAAAAGAGGGTCTCTTGGCCGAGTGGCTAGGCGCCGGTCTGCAAAACCGTTTACTCCAGTTCGAATCTGGAAGAGACCTCTGAAAGCCGAAAGAAGTATTTCTTTCGGCTTTTTTATTTCCCATAAGTCCTGTTTGAATAGCTTTATCCTTCTGCATTTAAAAAAGAAATCATCCGCAATAATTCCAAAGCCCTACTGTAAAACTTATTTTTCCATACTATAAAACTTCTCGATATCAACTATAAAAGTATATCCCAAGCCTTGGGACGAATATCCCAAGCCTTGAAATATTTATTCCAAAGTTTGAAATATATATCCCAAGGCTTGGGATATAAAAATATAGTGGTGATAAACAATTTTTATAGTGGGTATACGTTACTTTTGCAGTAGGGAAAACAAATAATAGCAGTATGGCTTTCCCTACCACACCGGCGTATAAACAACGAATTAAATATAATAATTTATTAACCAATATAATAGAAAGACGATATGGCAAGATTTATAAAACGCGAAATGCCCGACCTAAACAAAGACGGCAGCTCAAAGGTTTACTATAAGATGGAGACCTACAGAAATTACAGCCACGACGAGTTTGTAAAATACATGATACGAGGCGGAGTGGGAATATCGGCTTCGATGGTGGAGGCTGTGCTTACGCAAGTAACAGACAAGTTGGCCGACCTGCTGGGTATGGG
>JAFWBF010000148.1 GCA_017507285.1 Bacteroidales bacterium
GTGCTGCGAATAAAAGGCATCAACAACTGCCTAAGCAGTGTAACGGGTGCCGGTACAGACAACTGCGGTGGCAACATATCGGGAATGGCGATTTAGTCAACTAGAAGACTACGAGTCTACACCTCCAGCTTGTAGTCTTGTTTGCCAGTACACTTATATCATCGTCCTGCCCTTTGGGCATGTTCTTTCAACAGCTTGTTTATCTGCAAGTCTACTGCTATTTTATCCAAAACGATGTGGGCTATGCAGTCTATCTCATGACCTTCGGAGTAGTCGGCCGGCGATACAAAGTTGGCACGCCCATCGCTTATCAGCTGTAATGCTTTCTGTTTACGACCGGCATCTTTGGGCTTATACACCGCCACAGCATGGCCGCCATGCTCTTTTATCATCTTCATGCAGGGCACATCGGTTTCGCCATCGCCAAAATATACCATACTCGTAAACGGCACCGGACGCTCATCTTCGGGCTTATACTCGTTGATTCGGCTGTTGTCGCTCACCTCGTTTATGCCTTTGTTTATCTTGAAAAGAAATTGTGTTTTGGCTGTATAGTCCACCGCCACAGCAGGCCAATAAGCCACCCCATCAACGTTGTACAGAAACGAGCAGGCAAATATCTTCTCAAACTCATCGGCTATAGCCGTACCCTCTATCATCTCCTTCAACCCCGACGAAATAATATAATGCTTAACATCCAACCCCTTCGAGCGACCATAATCATTTATTCTACCAAACCATTCCTTTACACCCTCAAAGAGTTCAACATCCTTGCCAAACCGTTGAAACGATTCACGCTTAAGCGAGATATTGTTGGTTTGAGCCATCTTTATCATCAGATGCATATAACAAAGTATATTGCTGGCATCATTTTCTTTGGAAAGACGAGCATTCTCTGCCCAAAACTCATCGGCATTCTTGCCTATGGCCTTTATAAAACCATATTCCTGCATATTGTCGGGCGAAAGAGTACCATCAAAATCATATATAAAAGCCACTGTATCATTACCTTTTTCTACCATACTTTTATTGCTTTATGTGTAACAAAAGTACATATTTATTCCCAATCATTGATAGTTGAACCAATAAAAATGTTTACAACTTAACCCAAGCATCTAAAACACAACTTGCTATATCCTATTATAACCACAAACGAGAATAACCCGCAAAAACACTTGGTAAAACAATATATATCCATAAATATTGATTTTTTACACCTTGGGCTGTATGTGGCAATTTTATGCGAACAGCATCGCCCCATGTGGCAAAATCGCGTAATATAAATTCGTTATCAGCCAAGCTGTCGCCATAAACTATATCCGAAACTACTTCAGTTCCATTGGAATTTATGGCAGAAATAAAGTGAGTTTTTGAACTATGCTTCCATCCAAGCCACCACCTATCCCACCCATTGCAAAAATCAAGGTTGGTATTATGGCTGCTAAGTGTACTATAACCTCCGATATCTGATAAAAAAAAACTTGTATCATTTGTTCCGGCACCACCGGTATGAAAACTGTTACCTCCAATCAAACAATGTCCAAACTCATGCCGTAAAACTTCGGAAACATCATCATGGCTTATTTGTGAATATCCATTAATCCCATCAAAATTTTTTATTTTATATTCACGATTTTCCCCTATACAATTACCTCCACTTCTGGATCCTCCTTTATAGTTTTTATTTCGTCTCCACACTACAACCAACATATCAATTTTATTATCCGGAGTATTATTAGGAGTACATTTATACTTTCTTGTTATCGGATAGTTCCATTTATCAAAATCCGATAAATGATAGCCATTCTTTGTAACTATTTCTCCCGTAATATTATCCAAATAGTTTGCAACAGACGATACCCCAAAATTAGAATTATTACGAGTAAATTCAACAAGATAAGGATAATAATCACCTACAATAGATAAATTTCCAAACGATGCTTCCTATAAAATCTACTAATATAACTTTTCAAATTTCCATTAATGGATACATCTACTATTGAATCGGCATAAGTTGGAAGTTCACCTTCGTTCCACCCAATTATATCATCCGAAATAGTATCGTTTATCACATCCGCAAAAACAACTAAAAATCGAATCTCTCCAATAGGTGAATAATCCCAACCATTACGAGAATACTTTGTATTTTGAGAATATACAACTGAAGTACAAACAATAAACAATAAAATCAAATTTACCCTTTTCATAGCTTAATTATTTTTTTAGTTGTTGAACTATTACTGTTTACTATAACTATATTGTAAACCCCGTTTGGCAATTCCTTTAAATCTATTTCTATTTCCGTACCGTATGCAGTAATAGTTTTTACCTCTATTCCCATTTGTGATACTACTTTGATATAGTGTTCTTCTGCTACCAAGTTGGTAATAAAAACTTTGTCTTTTGTAGGATTTGGATAAAGGCTTGCTTTTGAATCGTCGGCTTCGTCTATACCATCATAATACCAACTCAATGCACAATGTTGTATACCCGGATCCGCTATTCTGTTATATTCATGAATACCATCTCGATAATAGCAGATAAGCGTATATCTATAACTATAATATTCTTCTGCAAGCATTACACTTGGAATATATGTTATACCAAAATTTGGACCTATTCCTTCAATAAATTGCAATGTATCATAGTAAAGAATTCCACCAAGGGGTCTCATAGAAACATAATAATTTGTTCTTATATGCTTCATATCATTATGATAATAAACACTATCAACCACTATAGCAGCATCATTGTAAGAAACGCCATCCCATATCCATGTTTTTGTATCTACAGTATCACCTACTTCTAAGTTCAAATCCATAAGAAGTATTTCGGTGTTTGATAATGAGGTGCGGAAATAAAGTTTACTTCGGTCTTCAGACTCTCTTATATACTTGTCGTAATTGCGGAAATCTCCGGGAATTCCTTGAAAACCACTGCAACTATAAAAAATTTCATCATTACACCTATAAGTGTTATAAATGGTATCAGATAATATCACAGTATCTTCGGTTGCTATTGTGTAACTTCTTGTTTTTCCTGATCCACCATTGGAAAATGTTTCAAGTACATACCATTCAGCTATACTATCGCCGAGTACCGATTTATAAACTACGCTGTCTTGTGCTTTGCTTGTGGTGGTTATTACCATTATGCAAGCAACAATTAATAATATTCGTTTCATATCTTAACTATTTTTTTGCTCATTGAACCATTGCTGTTTACTATAACTATATTGTAAACTCCATTTGGCAATCCCTTTAAATCTATTTCCACTTTCCGGCCGTATGCTGTGATGGTTTTTATCACTGTTCCCATTTGTGATATTATTTTGATAGTGTGTTTCTCTGCCACTAAGTCGGTAATAAACAATTTGTCTTTTATTGGATTTGGATATATAGTAGCACACATATTATCAATATCATTAATATTCATCCACCAACGAACATAACAACTCCATTCATTTGGAATTTTACGATATTCAGAAATTTCATCTCTATAGTAGCAGATAACCGTGTATGTAAAATAACTACCATTCCC
The DNA here is from genome assembly GCA_017507285.1 of Bacteroidales bacterium. Lineage (GTDB taxonomy): Bacteria > Bacteroidota > Bacteroidia > Bacteroidales > P3 > HGM05376. Next base: position 3,541 of record JAFWBF010000148.1, read on the forward strand.
TGCAAGCATTACACTTGGAATATATGTTATGCCAAAACTTGGACCTATACCTTCAATAAATTTCAATGTGTCATAGATAATGTCGCTAGTATAGGGACGCTTGAATGAAGTATAATAATTTGTTCTTATATGCTTCATATCATTAGAATAATAAACACTATCAACCACTATAGCAGCATCATTGTAAGAAACGCCATCCCATATCCATGTTTCTGTATCTACAGTATCACCTACTTCTAAGTTCAAATCCATAAGAAGTATTTCGGTGTTTGATAATGAGGTGCGAAAATAAAGTTTACTTCGGTCTTCAGACTCTCTGATATACTTGTCGTAATTACGGAAATCACCGGGAAATCCTTGGAAGCCCCCACAACCAACGTCTGAATACATTTCATTACATCTATAAATATTATAAATGGTATCAGATAATATCACAGTATCTTCAGTTGCTATTGTGTAATTCCCTGTTCTTCCATCACAACCATCGAACATTGCTTGAAGTATGTACCATTCAGCTATACTATCGCCGAGTACCGATTTATAGACCACACTGTCTTGTGCTTTGCTTGTGGTGGTTATTGCTATTATGCAAGCAACAATTAATAATATTCTTTTCATATTTTCCTCCTTCCGTTACTCTGTCAATATCATCCGCTTGCTATCTACAATAACATTGTTTACCACTAAAGTATAGACATACATACCGGCCGATAACGACTGTGCGGAAATACTTACACTTCCATTGCCAAAAGTTTCAATAGGAAATGTTAGTTTGCTGTTACCTTGCAAATCGAAAACATATATGGTGGCAGATGTAGCAATATAATAGTGAATGGTTGTATTAGAATTGAAAGGATTTGGATTGTTCTGATACAATATAGACTCATCTTGAAGAGATGTTTGCAACAGAGACCTTGTTGTAACAGAGTCGTTGGCATTAATTCTGTAAGTATTATTTAGCAAAGATAATTGATTGGCTTGGGCTTTTGTCTGCAACGATATTGCAAATATAAACAGTATACTTGCGAATGCTATTCTGTGGTTTAATAATTTTGTATTCATGGTATTTATAATTTATTGTTTTTACAATCCAATTTTACTTCCCATAAAAAGTTTTGCAAATTTACATGTTAATCGGCAAATAAAACAAATATTCATATATAAAAAAATTTAATAAGTATACTTATAACTATAATATACTATTTATAAATATATTACAAAGCGAAAGAAATAATATATATTTTCTAAAATAGAAGTATGTATAGGCTATAATTTAAACAAGTGAACTTTACTATTATAGAAATGAGAGTTATAATTTGTAACATTAGGAATAAAAAAACTATTTCCATAGGTTGAAAAACAAAAGACATTTCCCTACTTTTCTCAAATGGTGCACTTACATTTCTTAACCCTGTGGTTTGTCATCCGTAAGTGCCATACTTACGGGTCAAAACTCCCATACTTTTGGGTCGTA
>JAFWBF010000149.1 GCA_017507285.1 Bacteroidales bacterium
ATTGGACAAGGCTACCTATGAAGCTACTATAGCTATATTCGAAAAACTGATGTGTATGCTACATCCTTTTATGCCGTTCATTACCGAAGAGATATGGCACACCCTACGTGAACGCAACGACGGCGAAAGCATAATGGTAGCCCAAATGCCAAAATCCGCCAGCCACGACGACGACCTACTGAAACGTTTTGCCACAGCCAAAGATACCATAATAGGCCTTCGAGGACTAAGAAACTCCAAAGGAATGTCGCCCAAAGAAGTGTTGGAACTTTATATAAAGAAAACCGCCGACGATACAACTTCCGACGCAATGATAGCCAAACTTTGCAACTTGTCAAAGATAGAATATGTGGCAGAGAAAGTGGAAAACGCATTGTCGTTTATGGTAGGAACAGTGGAATGCTACGTGCCTTTCAACCAAAACATTGACAAGGATGCCGAACTTAAAAAACTCGAAGATGAACTTGCCTACACACAAGGCTTCCTACAATCGGTACTGAAAAAGCTATCCAACGAACGCTTTGTAAACGGTGCTCCCGAAAAAGTAGTGGCAATGGAACGTAAGAAACAATCGGATGCCGAACAAAAGATAAAGGCACTTGAAGAACAAATTAAAGCACTTAAAGGATAATTAAAAAACATAATAGATATGAGTAAGATAGTATGTGTAACCGGAGCCACCTCCGGCATAGGCCGTGCAACAGCCGAAGTATTCGCAGCCAATGGATACAACCTTATAATAACCGGACGCAGAAAAGAAAAACTTGAAGAGCTTGGAGAAGAGCTTGTAAGCAAATACAAGATAGACCTTATAGCTTTGAACTTTGACGTTCGCAACAACGAAGCCGTAAACAAAGCCTTCGACAGCCTGCCTGAGGGATGGAGAGCTATAGACATTCTTGTAAACAACGCAGGTCTTGCAGTAGGATTAGGACCTATACAAGAAGGTGTTATCGACGATTGGGAACGCATGATAGACACCAATATCAAAGGCCTTTTGTATGTAAGTCGTAAGGTGTTGCCATGGCTTGTAGAACGCAAACAAGGACATGTGTTCAACATAGCATCTATAGCAGGAAAAGAAACATACCTCAACGGCAACGTATATTGTGCTACAAAAACAGCGGTCGACAGCCTATCACGAGCTATGCGTATGGATATGGTGCCATACGGTATAAAGGTAACCAATGTGGCACCCGGTGCAGTGGAAACAGAATTCTCTATAGTACGCTTTAAAGGCGACCAACAGCGTGCCGATAACGTATACAAAGGTTACGAGCCTCTTACAGGAAAAGACATTGCCGATACGATATATTATGTAGCCACAATGCCCGACCATGTATGTATAAACGATTTGATTATTACACCCAAAGCACAAGCCTCGGCCAGCATATTCCACAAAGAATAACGGCAAGAGTGGTATATCAAAAAAAGCGAACTTAACATTGTTGAAGTTCGCTTTTTTTATCGATTATTAAAATATTGTCTATTCTTTTTCTTCTTCGGTAGCTTCAGAGGTTCCTTCGCCGTTGCGTTCGGCAAGCATTTTGTCCATTTCGCCGTCAATCAAATCTTTGCTCAAAAGCAAGTTGTACCACGATAAGGCTTTTTTTACATCCGAAGGATAAACACGTTCTTCGTCCATATTGGGAAGAACTTCAGAAAAATAAGCATATAAATCTCTACTAGAAACTTTCTTATAATCAATGCTTACTTGACCCTTACTTTCTTTGTTGTAGATGTTTCTGAATACTTCCGATAAAGGATAATCTTCATCGTTGGTAAACATGCATATCTCACTCAACGAACTGATTTTATCATTTTTAAAAGCGGGAGTACGTTTGCCATCTAATAACGATTCTACAACGGCTCCGGTTTTGGTTTGCGAAACGAGTTTAAATAAACCCGGTTTTCCTGCTATTGCTAAAATGTTGCTTAAATCCATCTCTCTAGTTGTCTTTAATAATTTAGGCTTATAAAACGCAGATTAAATAGAAAAAGTATATCACAAACAAAAATATTTTATTTTTCATTTCTCAAGGTTCCTTTACTTCTTTTAAATCATGTCTATTATCACAGATATAAATTTTGATATTAA
>JAFWBF010000150.1 GCA_017507285.1 Bacteroidales bacterium
CCTGAGGATAAGTGCTCGATGTTTGGCTCATATTTATAAATTTCCAGCATGAAGGAAGAGTATGGTTTGGATATGTTGCTGCTGGAGCTGCCGCAGTAGCCACGTCGGTGGTGTAACTATCAAAATTTTCGTAGAATGGAAGTGTATCCAGTGGGTAACATTCAGTAGTAAAATGGCCAAGTTCTATCCATGGGCTATATTCGCCAGGGCAAGCACTTCTTGCCCATGCATAATAGGTCGTTGCCGGTTCGAGGTTGGTGATTTCGCCGGTAGTATCGGTAGCTGTGGTGTAGTTCGCACCATCGGCTAGTGTAAGCTCAATGTTGTTTATTGTGTTCCATATAATTTCGTAGTTGTTGGTGTTTATGGAATCGGTAAATATGTATGTAGCCGTTGTAGGTGTTACATTTGTTATGGCACCATCGTAAGGTTTCTTACAAGTAGGAGTTTTCATAACCATTACGTTGTCGATACCGCAGTAGCGTACAGCGCTACCGGAGAATGACCCGGCTTTGAACACCAATGCCAAACGAGCGTTGCCCGATGTAGGTATCAATGAGGCATACTGTCCCAATTCCACTTCGGCCATTATCACATCTGTGCTACTTGTAAAGTATGTAAGCGGAATGTAGGTCGAATCGGTTGTGGCAACGGCAACGAATAATGTATCGTTGTATGCGTTTGTTGCCGACGGAGCTGTAGTTTTCGCTTCGAATGATATTGTAACATTGCTAAGTGGTTCGCTGAAAGCCGGAAGTGTTGCTATCTTTATCTTGCCACGTTCTGTTACGTATCCCAATGTAGTGGTGGTTGTACCTGTGTAGTTCATTACACCCATTTGGAGGTTATTATCGTTGTTTGTTGGCGAAACAGCTGTACCCCTATATATACGTGGGAAGTATGCCCCTGTACTACCATTGGTGCCATCGGTCCAGAAGTTCCAACAATTTGGAAGTTCATTGTTGGAAGAGTAACTAGACTGATTTGAAACGGCATTGTAGCTATCAAAGTTTTCGATATATGCATTAATACTTATATCGGTAACGGCAGGACAGGCTGTGCGGAATGTTAATGGTCCTATCCAATTGCCGGTATCGCCCGAACAGTCGGAACGCAAATATAAGTCATAGGCAGTGTTGCCATCAAGAGCAGAAATAGTAAATGTTTCGCCACTGGCATTTTCAATATTACCCATACCTATAGAAGGAATAAATCCTATGTTGCCGTATTCAATGAGGTAGCCTGACGCTCCGGTACTTTGCCATTCAAGAGTGATGGATGTTTCTGTGATGTCGGTGATTTCCACATTCAGAGGGTCGGGACATGCCGAAAGGTTATCAACCACAATATTGTCGATGTAGTTGCTTGAGGCAACTCCATTAGGCGATACAAAGGCAATGTACAGACCATTGCCCTCATATAAACTTAGAGGAATGGTGAAGTGTTGCCATGTGCTAGCCTCGTCACATCTTACAGTTGTGATGGTGTCGAAAGTGGATATGTCGTTGCGATTGCTCATAACACCCACAAGCAAAGGATAGTCGGTAACAGTGGTCTTATATATGTCAAACGAAATTTGCAAGCTTGTTAGCGGACTTTCGAAAGCCGGGAAAGCCAACCAAGTTGCATAAGTAGCTGCAGAATATAGATAGAGCGATTTTAAACTATCGCTATGATAACTTGTATTTACCGAAGGATAGTTTGCATTTGATGTATGATTGTTGGTAGCCACATAGCAAGGATCAAATGCTCCTGCAGCCCATGTTTCAAAACTTTCGTGATATGGAAGCATGTCGTCGCTTACGGGTATGCACGAGGTGCGGAAACTGATAGGAATCCAAGCACTGGTGTCGTTGCCACAGAGGCATTGAAGGTAGAAGGTGTAGGCAGTGTTTGGTGTAAGGTCGGTAAGGGTAACGGTGTTGGTGTTTACGGCTGTTGCATCGTCGTTCCATTGATGGGGTGCTCCGGCTGTGTCGTTTACATACATAAAGGTATTACCGGCAGTAGCCGTCCAGCTTATTGTAGCCGAATATGCATCAACGCTTGTTATAGTCAAACCTGTAGGACGTGAACACAACACTTCTTGCACGCTTATGTTGTCTATGGCTGCCGGTGGTTGGTTTTCTGTACTATTGTCGTTTCTCCAATAGAAAGCCAGCTTATAAGTTCCGGCTGTCAGTGGTATTTCATCGCTCAAAAAGGTGTTCCATGTGGAGCTAAGGTTTAGTTTTGTGCCACCGTCAAGTGCTATCCAGCTACTTGGAGTAGCAGATGCTGTAATTCCGGTATGAGCTGATGTCGTTCCTGTTCGTGGAACAATAGTATCTGTTGCATTTGCCGGGATTAGGAATACTCTCAGAAAGTCGTAAGTACTTTCGCCATTGGCTTTCCAATCGAAGTTGAAAGTGTAACTTCCTGCAGTGGTTACTGAAATTTCGCGATAGGCAAATACGTAACCAGCAGAAGTTACGGTGTATGCATTAGATACACCATTATCATTGGATATGTACAACGATTGTGTACCACCATTGTTTACGGCTGTGCCAATAAAGAACTTATTGGTGCTGTTGCCATTCACAATGGTCCAATTGCCATTTTCTGTGGCATCTTCAAAGCCACATGTGTAGGGCAGTGATGCCGGTGCAGGAGTGGTTTGTGCCTGCATTACCCAAGGCAAAAACATTGCTATGAGTACCGTGAATGAAAATAACTTTCTCATAAAGAATCTTTTTAATTATTAGTTTTATGTTGTCTATTATGTTTCGATGGCTACTTTTTCTACACAAAACACGCTCTATCCAATACCTATCTACCCAAAAAAATTAATGTCTAAGTTGCCTTTTATCTATCGGATAAACACTTTTGTTCTGTAAAAGTTTTTCTTTTTGTCGATTGCAAGTAATCGTGTTTTATGTCAGTGCTGTGTTCTGTTTGTTATTTTATATATTTGTTTTACAGTTTTGTTTGTCGTTGTTCAAAAGAAGGTGTTTTCCCTAGTTCGGAAATGGTGGACTCTCTATGCCGGGAGCAAACCTTCTCTCTCGAACATCAACTACAAGGTATTTCAAACGCCATAGGTATCCGTTGGTAAATGCTGTTGGTTTTCTTGCGGTCATAGGTTGCTATTTTTATTAAATACCTCTTGTTTGTCTTTCAGAAAACCTTCTTCTTCTAGCTTTGCAAAGTTTACTTTTGAATTGCAAAAATAAACCATTATTTCCATATATCAAAGTTATATTTTATTAAGAGGGTATAATCGTTTGATAGATAGTTGTATTTTTTTGTTTCGACATTCGGAACGCCTAAATATTTTCCAATATTCGGGTTCTTAAAACGGTAATATTATGCCATTCTAGGCTACCTATTGTCTTGAATTAAATACGTAGTATTGATTTTGTAAATACTTTTGACATAGAAATAAAAACATGCTAGCCGGCCAATAAAAATCCCTCACGACGGAGATTCGTCTACATAACGTAGTAGTTCTATTTTCATCGAGAGGGAAATTCAACTACATCACGAGGCATTTTTAGACTATCTATTGCTCTACGATTGACGGTATACCATCACGCTCATGACACCCTATTGTAAACAGATTGATGGTAGGGTGTAAAATTGAATTCATCCAACGGGTTAGACTATAAATAAATATGTGTTTTATTGGCTCGAAATTTATTGAATAATTTGTTGCCAACTATCGAAGTTTACTTTTGCAATTCAAAAGTAAATTCCTTGTTTATTTTGCGTTAGGGCATTATCCAAATGTATAGTTCTTTGCTTTGGCAATGATGGATGGCTTTGTATAAGGTGTAGATGTTTATATCGTTGGCCGTGGCACTTTTATTGCAAACCACTTCCATAGAGGTCGGTCAAGGCCTAGGCCGTTCATATAATTGTAGGTTGCAAATCGTAGACCTTCGCCTACGGCTTCGATGTCGTAGTCAAATTGGTAGTCAAAGTCCACTTCGTTGTTGC
>JAFWBF010000151.1 GCA_017507285.1 Bacteroidales bacterium
AAAATATCAACCCTCAATCCGGGGAAAACTCCTTTGGAATTGGAGTACGAGGCTATAGAAAAAGAAAATGTGGAAGAATCGTATACCGAACGTTTTGACAACTATCTGGCCAATAACGAAAAAGTGGAAATGGCCGATGTGCAAACAGAAATAGAAAAAATTGAGAACGATTATGTAAACAATAAAACAAAGCAAGGCATAACTTCGGGTACAGCAATGACGGAGGAAATGGAAGCCAAATTTGCTGAAACAAAAGAATATTTGGCTATAGGTAGTTTTGATAAAGCATTGGAAGCACTGGATGAAGCTACCAAAGGTGGTGTGCAGGGTGCTAGCGAAGCCGATATTGATAATATGTATTTGATGGCTATACGCGAGATAACGGCCAAACGTATGTCGGCAGCAGAATTTGCTGTATGGCAGGGCGAACAGGACGTTGCAGATAGCCTTATTGCCGTTACCAACGAATTGATAACAACCTACGATGTGGCATTGGATACTGGAATAGCTCGGATAATGAAATCGTACTTGCTTACTTTGGACAAAAAACTTTGTAATAAGCGTCAAGACGAATTGGATGCATACATATATGGTATAACAGATTGTTTGAAGCGAAAAGAATTTGTTGCTGCCGAGAAACTTGTGAGAACAGCATTGGCAGTACCCGAATCGAAAAATTGTAAGTTAGATAAAACAAGGCTAAAAGCACTTATGCATCAGGTGGCTATGCCATTGGAGTATTTAAACCTTATGGATAAGGCTCAAACAAGTTTTAAGTACAACGATACGTCGGCTTATATACGCCAATATGCTTCGGCCGAAGCTCTTTACAACAGATATGAGCTTGGAACAATGGGCGTTTCGCATATTCCTATCCGAAGTATGTTGCAGCAAACAAGGAATGAAGACTATATGTTTAAAGCCTTGGAATTGATAATTGGCCAAAAGGAATACATGGTGGCCTTGGAAGCTATAGGCGCTATAAAAGATATGGGAATAAAGGCATCTAAAACCAAAAAGTTGCAAGATGACTTGGCAAAGAATATGTCGTACGATATGGCCAAACAGTTATATACTTATGACGCAGCATTGGATACAATAATATATTATTCCACAGATAAATGGTATAAGTATTTTACCAAGTCGTTTAAGAAATATATGAAGAAGTGGTTGAAAGAAATGGGATTATAACTAAATAAAAACTGAAAATATATGGATACTTTTTTTGTTATCACAGCCATAGTGTTGGGCATAGTGGGTATTTTCGGAGCTATTATTCCCGGCATACCGGGTACTCCGCTTAGTTTTGTGGGGTTGTTGCTTTTGGCTTTTGTACCGGAATGCGATTATAGTGTAGGTTTTCTTGTAGCCATGGGTGTTATAGCTGCCATAATAACGGTGTTGGACTACGTTATTCCCATTTATGGAACCAAAAAGTTTGGCGGCACCAAGATGGGAGTGCGAGGTAGTACCATAGGCCTGATAGTAGGTATAATAGTATTGCCATTGTTGGGCATTGTGTTGGGACCATTTGGTATTGGAGGTATTATTTTGGGACCATTCATTGGTGCATATATTGGCGAGATTATGGCTAAGAATGATACCAATGCTTTCCGTTCGGCATTAGGATCGTTTTTGGGTTTTCTGGCCGGCACGTTGATAAAGGTAATATACGGTATAGTGGTAATGGTGTTTGTAACCAAAGATGGATTGCAATTCCTTTTCTAGTACAAACATTGCAGTTCTAACTATGTTGCACATACAAAAATATCTTCTACATAAGGTTGACTATTATTTTCTAAAACATACTTCTGAAAACAATGAAATCAAACGCTGAAGATTCGGACAGATACATATATATAAAAGGTGCGAGGGTAAACAATTTGAAGAATATCGATGTGGCTATACCTCGTAATAAGCTAGTTGTCATTACCGGCTTGTCGGGATCTGGCAAGTCGTCGTTGGCTTTCGATACGCTGTATGCCGAAGGGCAACGCCGCTATGTGGAAAGCCTCAGCTCGTATGCCCGCCAATTTATGGGGCGTATGAGTAAGCCCGAAGTTGACTTTATCAAAGGTATATCGCCGGCTATAGCTATAGAGCAAAAGGTGAAAACCAACAATCCACGCTCTACTGTAGGAACGTCGACAGAGATATATGAATATCTAAAACTAATGTTTGCAAGAATAGGCAAGACCTACTCGCCTATATCGGGGCAAGAAGTGAAGCGACATTCGGTCAACGATGTGGTGGAATATATTGCCTCATTGCCCGAAAGCACAAAGATAATGCTTTTGGCCCGGTTGGATGATAAAAACTCTCAATCGATAAATAGATTTAAAGTGCTCATGCAAGAGGGTTTTACAAGAGTGTATGTGGACAACGAAATTTATAGGTTGGAAGAGCTTGTTGATAGAGGATTTTCTTTCGGCGATTGCGATAGCGTATGTTTGGTTATAGACCGTATAGTGGTTAAGCATTCCGACGAAGAACAAGCCACCCGCATCGCCGATTCTGTTCAAACTGCTTTCTTTGAAGGCAATGGTTCTTGTATAGTAGAAGTTATGGATGCCGCCGGTACTAAGCGATACAGTTTTTCAAACCGTTTCGAAGCCGATGGTATAATTTTTGAAAAGCCCAACCCAAACTTTTTTAGTTTCAATAATCCGTATGGGGCATGCCAAACCTGTCAGGGATATGGCAATGTAATAGGGATTGACGAGGATATAGTAGTGCCAAACAAAAAACTATCTATATACGAAGATGCCATAGTGTGCTGGAAGGGCGACAAGATGAGGGAGTGGAAGCATAAACTAATCAGAGCCTCTGTAAAGATGGATATACCTATTCATAAACCATATTATCAGCTTAGCGATGAGCAACGCAATAAACTTTGGAACGGCGACGATAACTTTCCCGGAATATATGCTTTCTTCGAATGGGTAGAATCGCAGTCGTATAAGATACAGTATAGGGTGATGCTTTCGCGCTATCGTGGAAAAACTGTATGTCCCGACTGCAAGGGTACACGCCTTAGGAAAGATGCCGGATATGTAAAGGTATGTGGCAAATCAATAATAGATTTGGTGCTTATGCCCGTAAGCGAACTAGCGGAATTTATAGACACGATGAAACTTGCTCCCTATGAAGAGGAAGTGGTGCAACGGATAATGATAGAACTGCGTAACCGCCTGAAGTACCTGCTTGATGTGGGCCTAGGCTACCTTACCTTAAACCGCCTGAGCAATACCCTTTCGGGGGGCGAATCGCAGAGAATTAATTTGGCTACCAGCCTTGGTAGCTCGCTGGTAGGCTCTATGTACATATTGGATGAGCCAAGCATAGGCTTACACTCGCGTGATACCGACCGCCTGATAAAAGTGCTTAAACAACTTCGCGATTTGGGTAACACTGTGGTGGTGGTAGAGCACGACGAAGAAATAATTCAAGCGGCCGATTATGTAATAGACATAGGCCCTTATGCCGGAAGGCTTGGAGGCGAGGTGGTGTTTGAAGGTACGCATGCAGACTTGCTTAGGAAGAAAACAGCGTCGCTCACTGCTGCCTACCTCAAGGGTGAAGAGCGTATAGATGTGCCCAACGTTCGCCGAAAGGCTATTGACTATATAACCATCGAAGGGGCGTGGGAAAATAATCTGAAAAACATCGATGTGCGTATACCGCTGCAAAACCTTGTGGTGGTTACGGGCGTAAGTGGTTCGGGCAAAACCTCGCTTATAAAGCATGTGCTCTACGATGTGCTGCAAAGGCGTTTCGACGGTGCAACGGACTATGTGGGTAAAAGCACAGACATAAAAGGAAACTTTACAAAAATAAGCGGAGTGGAACTTGTGGACCAAAACCCAATAGGCCGTTCCACCCGTTCCAATCCCGCCAGCTATACCAAGGCTTTCGACGAGATACGCCAGCTCTATTCGCAACAGCCATTGGCAAAAGCACGGGGCTACAAAGCCGGCTTCTTTTCCTTCAACGTCGAAGGTGGGCGTTGTGATGTATGCCAAGGCGAAGGAATGGTAACGATAGGTATGCAGTTTATGGCCGACGTGCACCTGGTGTGCGAAGAGTGTGGCGGAAGTCGCTTTAAGGAAGAAGCCTTGGAAGTGCTATACAACGGTCGAAACATTAGTGAGATACTGGATATGACTATCGATCAGGCTTTGGATTTTTTTGCTGCCGATGCCTCGGCCACCGCTCGTCGGATAGTAGAACGCCTACGCCCGCTACAGGACGTGGGGCTTGGATACCTCAAGATGGGACAGCCGTCCAGCTCCTTGAGCGGAGGCGAGGCTCAGCGTATAAAGTTGGCAACCTATCTTATAAAAGGTGCCGCCACCAATCCTCAGCTCTTTATATTTGACGAACCTTCGACCGGACTACATTTCCACGATATAAAAAAACTGCTTAAGGCTTTCGATACCCTGGTAATGAATGGCCATTCGATAGTGGTAATAGAGCATCATCCTGATATAATCAAGACTGCCGATTGGGTTATAGACCTTGGTCCCGAAGGCGGAAAAGCAGGTGGCGAAATCGTATTTGAGGGCACACCCGAAGATTTGGTTCGATGCCCCGGCTCCTATACCGGCCAATATTTGAAGGACAAATTGTAGTTGCCGTATTATTGAAATAATAACATTGAGTTATTATTATATCACGTGTGTTT
>JAFWBF010000152.1 GCA_017507285.1 Bacteroidales bacterium
GAATAAAAAATTGATAGAAAAGACAAAAATCATCTACAAACCATCAAAGGATATCAAAAAGGCACTCAAAAAAGTAAAATATAAGATAGAGAAATAGCTCGGCAATGAATAGAAACGGAACTTTTTTTATTTTCCGATACCTAATAAAGATATTACTGCTAATGTTTGTGTAATCGAAAGAATTTATATACCTTTGCAGAGAAACATGATAAAGTATTTCTATAGTTAATAAATAAACGGTTATGAAGAATATTATTAATTTATTGTCAGACCCATTGCAAACGATAAAACGAATTGTTTTTTTTGCGTCGACCATATTGTTTGTGCTACATGGTTGTCAAAAGGACTTAGAGTTAAATAATGTGCCAACCATTACCGACGGGGTTGAAGTTGGGGCTACCTATGCCGTTATTACGGGGACAGTGGAATGCCCCATTGCCACCACCAAACTTGAAGTGCAGGTATATCCAGCGGCAGCAGCCTACAACGATACTACCTTTGCCGTAGAATTTACCACCGACAACGCCTTCGAGCTTACGCTTACCGACCTGCTACCCACAACCGACTACAGCTATAGATATATCATATACAGCTCTGCCGATAGTACCGAACTAAAATCACGCAGGTTTACAACCTTGGCAAAATCGGCACCAAAGGTAGTTACCACCGGTATAGATTCGATAACTATGACCACCGCCCTCTGCAGTGGCAACGTAAGTAGCGACGGAGGCGAAGCCATAACAGCACGTGGCATTTGCTACAGCACTGTCGAAACCCCAACTATCGACGGCCTACACACCACCGCCGGTGCCGGACCGGGCGAGTTTAGCTCTACCCTAACCGGCCTTACAGCCGCCACCACCTACTACGTGCGAGCCTATGCCACCAACGCCATAGGCACCGCCTACGGCGAGCAGATGACTTTCACCACCCACGACGGAAAACCAACGGTAAGCACCTCCAACACTGTGAATAACATTACCCAAACCACGGCTGTATGTGGAGGCACCGTACACAACGACTATGGTTATGAGGTAACAGCACGCGGAGTATGCTGGAGTACAATACCAAACCCCACCATTGCCGACAGCTACACCACTGACGGAACTGGAACGGGAAATTTCACCTCCAACCTCACAAACCTTACCGACAGCACAACCTACTACTTACGTGCCTACGCCACCAACCAAAACGGCACAAGTTATGGCGAGGAACGGACTTTCACAACGCTTGGCGATTATATAAATGGTCATAAATATGTTGATTTGGGTTTACCAAGTGGAACTAAGTGGGCAACATGCAATGTGGGAGCCTCTCAAGAATGGGAGTTTGGCGACTACTATGCTTGGGGCGAGACCGAGACAAAAGAGGAATATTACATCGAAAACTGCCGTACTTACCACATGGAACTGACCAATATAAGTGGCAATCCAACTTTCGATGCAGCTACAGTCCATTGGGGAAGCACATGGCGGATACCCACAAAAGAAGAGATGGAGGAACTAATAATAAATTGCAGTCGCACATGGATAACATCGTATAACGGTGTAAATGGCTACAGAATGACAGGGCCAAATGGCAACAGTATATTTTTGCCTGCTGCAGGTCGCCATTATAACGAACGACATATTGGAGAAAGTAACGGATATTATTGGAGTGCCACAAGTGGAGGACTTTATTGGGCAGAGCACATTAATTTTTATCCCGACAATGAATTTCCCATATATAGTTCATATAGAAATTATGGGCAACCTATTCGCCCGGTATCAAACTAAAACCTTATATCAAAAACTCCCTCGTGATGCAGTTTGGACTACATCACGAGGGAGTTTTATCTACATCACTATGAATTTTCCCCATGCATAATGCAGGAGAAATAATCCTATTAGCTAGTCATTAAAGCGTTGCACGCAGCATTTCGCGTTTACCTTTGGGTCCGGGCAGCTTTTCTATGGTATAGCCCGAAGCTTTTAAAGCTCGTTTTACATCGCCTTTGCAGCAGTAGGTTGTAAGTATGACCTGTGGCGATGAGGCTTGACGAAGCTTTTCAAATATATCTTTACTCCATAGCTCTGGCTGAAACTGCGGGGCAAAGGCATCGTAGTATATCGTATGGTACAGGTTTTGTGGCAGACATATATCCTGCATGGCACAGTGGTGTTTATGCAAAGTAAAGTCATCGGAAATATGTGTTTCTTCGCCCCAATTGGCGGTATGCAACTTCATAAAATCGGCAGATGCTGTGCCGAAATCGGCCGTTGGATAGAACGTTTTTATTTCATCGATACATAGTTCGGCATAGTTCAGCCGGGTGTAAACCTCTTTTGGAATGGGATATGCTTCCACTGCGGTATAATGCAGTCTGCAACCTGCAGCCTTGGCATACAAATAGGTAAGATAGGCATTAAGGCCTGTGCCAAAGCCCATTTCAAACACATATATGGTATGGCACCTACCTATGTGTAGCACCAAATTGGGCAATATATATACATGCATTGCTTCCTTTATGGCCCCGTGGGTAGAATGGTAGCCCTCGTCGATTGCCGAGAAGCGTATGGAATGCGAACCATCGGCGGTAACAACAAGTTCGTAATCGTTGTAAAGGAGATTATTTTCCACGACCTTGTACTATTATTATAGCCGTATATAACAGTATCTTTATATCGGTGGTAAGCGACATGTTTTCGAGGTACAGCAAATCGTAGCGTAAGCGTTCCAGCATCTCGTCAACGTTTTCGGCATAGCCATACTTCACTTGTCCCCACGATGTTATGCCCGGTTTAACCTTTTGCAACAGCAAGTATTCGGGTGCACGTTGCACTATCTGGTCAATAAAGTATTGCCTTTCGGGGCGTGGTCCCACAAGCGACATTGTACCTTTCAGTACGTTATAAAACTGTGGTATCTCGTCCAGCCGCACCTTGCGCATAAAACGGCCAAAGGGAGTAATGCGGGGGTCATTGTCCTTCGACAGCATTGGGCCGAACTTTTCGGCATCAATATACATGGAGCGGAACTTATGCATCTTAAATGGTTTGCCTTTTAGACCTATACGTTCTTGAGAGTAAAATATCGGTCCCTTGGAAGTACATTTTACTATTATGGCAGTTACGATATATACCGGCAGTAGAACTATCATTGCCAATAACGATACCACTATATCTATAAGGCGTTTTACAGAATACTGCCACTCTTCCATAAGCCTTGGATTGATAACAATAAGTGGCGAGTGGAATATAGACGTTATCTTTACCGACCCGAATATGATATCGCGGGTATCGGGAGTTATCTTTATTATTATATCTTTACTATCTAAAAAGTTGATTATTTCCGATATTTTTTCGTGTTCATAATCCTCTACAGCTATTATTACTTCCTCTATCCGTTTTTCTTCTATTATTTGGTTTAGGTTTTCGAAAGACCCAAGATGAGGCATTATCTTTTGCAAATTTTCATTGATAGAGCCATTTACTGTTACAAAACCTACAAACAAATTGCCCGAATATGTTTCTTGACTATCTATCTCTTGATATATCTTGTAGGCAGTATCTTTGCTGCCTATAAGCAAGGTGTTGAAGCCTATCGTACGAGCATGAACACGGTGTACCGTTCGCGAAGTTATAACAAGGCGACACAAATAGGTTAGTGAAAAATGCAACAAAAAAAGTACGATGAAAGAAGAATAATAATTTTTGTATGATGCAATATTATCATCGAGCAATAAGACAAAGAATATTATTATTATTCCTGTAACGCTTGCTATAAAAGTGTTTTGCAACTCTTTGAGCCTCGACTTGCGAAATACATCCCTGTATGTTCCCTGCATTGCATAAAAGGCGACCCACAGTATTGGTAGCAGTATCATCCCTTGCCAAAGATTAGAATCCTGAAACACTGCATTTACATCATCAAACGAGCTATGTTCGATACCTATCTTCCGGTACATAAACAACCCTACCCATGCTATAAGTGCCGAAAAATAATCACACAAAAGATATTTTACTATCTGCCTATTTTTATTCATTATCAAGATTACATTTAGGTATAAAACTTACTCCTTATATGCCGTCAGTTTGAAATTGTCCATATAAGTTTTTGCCTCTATACCATCGGGGTTGGTAACGCGGAACACCAATTTGAAAGTATTGTAGTAGTTGAAAGCATTGCTCCACAAGCGACCAAGTTGTATATATATCTTTTGCCAGCCTTGGTTTGGATAAAGACTTATTGCATAATAGGTTGCCTCTGTACTACCCGAAGAGTATTTGCTTCGCATACCTATTTCCAAAGGAACATTGGTCCAATAATCCATCTCCAATATAAGAGCATCGTTGATATTAACTATACAACTATCTTTGAGGGTAAATTCCAACGTATCTTGGGAGGGAGACATATATATAGCAGCACAACCACCATCGCTACGAACGGAGTCTTTGTCTTTTATAAGATGTACTGCAGTGTCGCCCACAGGCAAAAATGGATTCACAACCCAATGCTCGCAATATTCTTCCCATACAAAACGAGTATAATTGGTATAATGAACCACTTGTGTATCGAGAGTGATAACCGAATCGGGTACAAAATTCACTTTCTTTACCATTGCATCGGTATAAAAAGGATATGAACTGCGTGTGCCACTGATGCCATTAAGTTTGATAGCAGGCTTGAGCACAACGTCATATTCTCCCTCGCACAATACCGGTACACGACAAGGCAACTCAAACACTCCTATAAGGTTGCTTTCGGTACTATTTTTCACAGTTATCTCTACTGTATTGATGTTACTAGTAAAGCAACCTTCGTATCTCGACACAGAATTACCGGGGGTATTTTCTACTTTAAAAGCTGTTACTTCAATAAACGATGGTATTCCACCTTCTTCGGGTTTGCACGAGGTCATAAACAATCCTCCTACAATACATAGTCCTAATATATACAATATCTTTTTCATGCTATGGGAAACGATGTTTGTCCTTTTTTATTGTACCAAACCAAATTATATTGAAATATGTAGAGGCGACTTCTAAAAAAATCTACGTTTCGGAATAATCGAAAAACGTCCTTTGAAACATTTGCGTCCTTTGTGTTTTTCTCTATTTTTTTCTACATAGTCTGCTCTGATTGGTCAAAAGTAAGTAGAAAATTTCCCAGCAAAGTTGCGATTAAGCAAGTAAGAGCTTATCTATTCCGAGCATTAGCAACCTCGACGAAATCAATATTCCGTAAATCACCTGCAAAGCAATTTACAGAAATTGCCTATATCTTATTTCGAAGTAAGGTCGTGGAAAATCTTTTCCAAATTATTGTCGTTCTTTCTTATGGTTAGTACCATTAGATTATTATCTACAGCCCATTTGAATATATTTTCTCTTATGTCGGTATCGTTTTGTGATGTTATAGTGTAGGTATTGTTACCATTGTAAGTGATATCGCGGATGTTTTTCAGTTGCTTTATAGCATTGGTATCTATTTCCTTGTTGAATTCCACTAAATATTGGTTGCTATTCTTTTGCAACGAATGTATATTTTCGGTCTTATCGTCGGCCACAATTTTGCCCGAGTTTATTATTATCACTCTCGAGCATATTGCTTCTACTTCCTGCATTATGTGGGTGGATAGCATTACTATTTTTGTTTGGCCTACTTTCTTTATAAGTTGGCGTATTTCTTCTAATTGGTTTGGATCCAGTCCGGTTGTAGGTTCGTCAAGTATTAGTACTTTTGGATCGTGGATAAGGGCTTGAGCTATACCTACACGTTGGCGGTAGCCTTTGGATAGTTGGCCAATCTTTTTATTGGCTTCTTTTGTAAGGCCGGTCAGTTCTATAATTTCTTCAACACGATGTTTTGTCTGTTTACCCAAATTGTATATACCTGCTACAAACTCTAAAAATTCGCGAACATACATTTCTAAATACAAAGGGTTGTGTTCGGGCAGGTAGCCAATGTTTTGGCGTATGGACAAAGGGTTGTCGAAGATGTTATTGCCATATACCTTTACATTGCCCGATGTAGGGGGGATGAAGCAGGTGATTATCTTCATCAATGTAGATTTTCCGGCACCATTGGGGCCTAATAATCCTACTATTTCGCCTTCGTTTATAGAAAAACTTACTTGGTCTAGCGCCTTTTGGCTACCATATATTTTGGTGATGTTTTCAACAGTTATCGACATATAAAAGTGATGTTTAAAAAATTGATATATTTAGATAGCGTTTGGGGTTGATTCGTATATCGTTGATTAAAGAATCGAGGTTTCGGGATGAGCGTTGGAGATTGTTGTAAAGGTTCTCATCGTTAAGTAATAGACCTAAATTGCCTTTGCCTTGGTTTATTTTGGATAGTGTGGCCGACAGAGACTCCAACGATGTGTTTACATCATGCATTATCGATGAAATATTGGCATTGGCCAATGTGTCGCATATGGCAGCAAAGTTGTCTATTGCTTGTGCAAGTTTTTCATCGTTTTCGTCGAGGGTTCGGGACAGATTTTCAATATTGTTTACTATGTGGTGAATCTTTTCTTTTTCTCGTGAGGTTATATCGTTTAGGTCTTCGGATAGTGAGGCCAAGTTTGTGGATATTTTATTGGCATTGGCTATCATGGATTGTATTTCTTTCTGCGATTTGGTGTTGAGTATTTTATTCACCGATTCCATTACCGAATCTAAGTTCCTGATTATATTATCTACTTTTTCGCTGTATGGTTCCAGCATTTTTCCTATCTCGGCAAACATGGAGCCATCATCGGTTTTCGATAGCATAGTGTCGTTTTCCGATAGGAAGGTTGTGCTGTTGCCTATAACTACACGCATAGCTTTAGAACCCAAAATATCAGAGCTATAAACCTCGGCAATTGAATTGGAGGGGATGTCTATTGAGGCGGGAATGTCAAAACAAACAAGGAATGTTTTCATTTGAGTATCCATGTATTGGATGTCGTTGACTTTTCCTACTTTCATTCCGTTGATAAAAACATAACTTGTTGGCAATAATCCATTGATATTGTCGTATTTTGCATAATAAGTATTCCGTTTTTCGAAAAGGTTTTTGCCTTTCAAAAAGTTTATTCCCCATACCAATATGGCAACGGTTGCTATTCCTATTATTCCAACTTTCGTTTCAGTTTTTATTTTCATTATTTATTTCTTTGTTTTGGTATTATAATAAACGATAATCAATTATTGTTTATTTTTTGTTTCATTTATTTTTTTTGCTTCGTATCCCGATATGCGTTTTCCTTTGTAGAAAGGTACAATAAAGGCGTCTTTAAATCCTTTTTCTTTTAGCTCTTTGGCTATTTCTTGCGCTTTTTCCACGTTCACTTCGTTGCCCTTGGTATATCGTATTGTTCCATCTTGAGTATAAAAGTTATAATCTGTAACGCCTTTAAATGCCGGGTCATTTTCGGGAAGTTTAGATTTAACCACAAGAAATTGGACTCGGTATTCGATTCTTTCGTCATCGTTTTCGGCTGATGTTTGTGTTTTTGTATCAGCCGATGATTTTTGATCGTTAGAATTGTTGTTTTTTGTGGTTTCTGCATTTGAATTGTTGTTTTTTATCGAATCAATAACAGTAACTTTCACTTCGAGCGTTTTTTGTGTATTGGATTTTTCTTCTACCGTGGTTGTTTCGGCTTTTGGTTGTGTTTTGTTTGTTTCAGTAGCTGTTATTGACGATTTTTTTTGTCGTCTGGGAGCAGGTATTTCTACTAGCGGGCTGTTCTCCTCGAAAGCTTTGTATTGAGCAAATGCCGAAGCAATACAATAAACATATTCATTTTGACCCTCTTCGCTAAGCATGTATTCTTCTTCTTTGGCGTTGCTTATAAAGCCTATTTCGGTAAGTACTGCCGGCATAGATGTTTTGTATAGAACAAACAACTCGCCTTGCTTTACACCGCGATCTATGGTCTTGATACGTGATTTGTATTGTTTTTGTATGTACTCGGCAAAGTTTAGACTCTTTTCCAAAAAAGCGTTCTGATATAGTGTAAACATTATGTAGCTTTCAGGCGCGTTAGGGTCAAAACCTTGGTATTCCGAATTGTTCTTATAGTCCGCTTCCAATAATATATCTGCATTTTCGGTGCGAGCAACTTCCATGTTGGCTTTGCTAGTAGATAGCCCCATTACAAAGGTTTCGGTTCCCGATGGTTCGTGCTTCTTATGGGAGTTTGCATGTATGGATATAAACAAGTCAGCCTTGGCTCTGTTGGCCATTTGTGCACGTTCTGCCAAGTCGATATCAACATCTGTTGTACGTGTATATAGCACCTTAACATCCTTGAAGTTTGCTTTGATTGTTTCGCCCAATTTTAGTGCAATGGATAGTGTGATATCTTTTTCTTTCGATTTTTTTCCTATCGCACCAGGTTTTTTACCACCATGTCCGGGGTCTATCATCACAGTTTTTACTTTTCCAAGCTCTCTTTTTTGAGAAAAAACACTTCCATTTACTAGAAAAAGTGCAATAATTGTCAATAATAATCGTTTCATATTCAATAAAATATATTTTTTATTTAGAAAATTGCTATAATAATGCTATTTTTGCAATTTCAAATGCAAAGATACGGTTTAATTTTTATATTTTGCAAATCAGACAATTGATAAAATACATATTGCCCCCAAATGCCCTCTTTATTGTGGTGTTGATGCTGATACCGGATTTCCTATCGGCAAAGCTATCTTATTGTATATCAGATATTCATTTTGAACGGCAAGATACAGTGAAAGCCATAAAAAGTTTTCAACAAAATACCCGTTTACAAATTGTTTCTGATTCATTGAAACTGAACAATACTGTAAAAATAAATATTGATGATACTATTTTCAAAAAAAATATTGTTGTAAGGGATTCGTTGAAACATACTAGTGATACTACATTGGCAGTTGCCGATTCGTTGAAGGAAATTCCATTGTCGAAAAATGCCATCACTGAAATAATAAAGTATAAAGCGCAAGATTCTATTGCCATGGAGCCTGGTAGCAAGATGGCATTTATTCATAAAAAAGGTTCTATTGAC
Organism: Bacteroidales bacterium; assembly: GCA_017507285.1. Lineage (GTDB taxonomy): Bacteria > Bacteroidota > Bacteroidia > Bacteroidales > P3 > HGM05376. The sequence goes on from JAFWBF010000152.1 coordinate 9,029, forward strand.
TATTTGGATTTGAATTTGAAAGCCGATGATATATCAGTTGATTTCGATAAGCAGATACTATATGCCCAAGGTGCTCCCGATTCGGCTGGAAAGATAAAAGGCAAACCAATATTCAAGCAAGGCGAAACAGAGTATAACGCCAACAAGATAACCTATAATATCAATACACAAAAAGGTATTATTAATGGCGTGATTACGCAAGAGGGCGATGGTTTTTTGCATGGCGATAAGGTAAAGAAACTTAATGATTCGGTTATGTGTTTGAATAGTGGAATGTTTACCACTTGCAATCATGCAGAACCTCATTTTGCCATAAAGTTTACAAAGTCGAAATTGCTTACTAATGATAAGATAGTTACCGGCCCCGCTTATCTGAGTATAAGTGATGTGCCTACGCCGTTGGTGTTGCCTTTTGCATTCTTTCCGTTTACAAAAGGTAGAAGTTCAGGGGTGATAATCCCATCGTATGGTTGGGCAAACAATAGAGGATTTTATTTACGGGGAGGTGGATACTATTTTGCCATTAATGATTATTTTGACTTGCTATTGGCCGGAGATATTTATACCAACCTTAGTTGGGCCATCAATCCAAAAACAAATTATTATAAGCGCTATAAATACAAAGGAGCATTGGATTTGAGATACGAAAAAACCAAGTTAGGACTGAAAGGAACAGATTCGTACAGCGAATTTGGTGACTTTAAATTGGCCTGGACTCATCAACAAGATCCTAAAGCAAACCCCAATAGCAGATTTTCGGCAAACGTGAATTTGGTAAGTAGAAATTATTCTAAGTGGACATCTAACACCAATGATTATTTCAATAGTACAACCAATTCTAGTATTGCTTATTCCACAACTTTGGGCAACTATTTCAACCTTTCGGCCAATTTGGGCGAATCGTATAATATAAACACAAGGGTTGTAGAATTGAAACTACCTTCTGTTTCATTAAGCTCCTCGCAGTTTTATCCTTTTCGTCGCAAAAATCCGAAAGGAAGCTACAAGTGGTACGAAAATATCAGCGTTTCGTATGTAATGAATGCTTCGAACAATATTACTACTTTCGACTCGCTTTTGCTAAAACCCGATTTGTTTAAGGCAATGAAAAACGGAATATCTCATAGTGTTCCCATTTCAAGTTCTGTGAAAGTCTTGAAATACCTAAATTGGACAAACAAGATTAACTACAACGAACGTTGGCATTGGACTACGATACGCAAAGGGTTGGACCCTATTACAAACATGCCAATGATAATAGATACTATAAATGGTTTTAAATCAAATAGGGATGTAACTTTCAATTCGTCGTTGAATACACGTTTGTATGGTATGTTCAACTTCAAGAAAGGTTTTGTAAAAGCTATACGTCATGTGATTAAACCTTCAGTGTCATTCAACTATCGTCCCGATTTTGGTAATCCGGCCTTTGGTTTTTGGCAAAGCTATACCGATACTTTAGGAATGGAACATAAATATTCCATATTCGAGCAAAGTTTGTATGGCGGACCATCATACGGAAAAACAGGAAATATAGGATTCACTCTGAGCAACAATTTGGAAATGAAAGTGGCCTCGGAAAAAGATACCGTCAGTGGGGTGAAAAAGATAGTGCTGATAGAGGATTTGACTGTAGGAATGTCGTATGATATGGCAAAAGATTCCTTGAATTGGTCGTCGCTTACCATAACGGGGCGTACCACGTTGTTCAAAAGTTTGGTTATAAATTACAGCGGCTATTTTATTCCATACGCTTTGGACGAACAGGGCAATATGACCAACGTTTTTCTTTGGGAAAAAGAAAAAAAACTTTTCAAACGCAAAAATTCCCAATGGAATATGCAGTTGAATTGGACGTTGAATCCAAACATGTTCAAAGATGAAAGCACCGACAAAACGCCGACAAATACTATACCTACCAACGAAATACTACAAAGTCCGTTCAATAATCCAAATCAGATGATTGGCAATGTGGTAGATTTTTCTGTACCATGGAATCTGTCCATAGCATATACCCTTAGTTTCATAAGTCAATACTATGCCAATCTGATGAACTACGAATCTGATGTGGTTCAAACCATTTCACTACGAGGCGACTTGAATTTGACCAAAAATTGGAAGATTGCTTTTACAACAGGTTACGACTTCGAAGCAAAAAAAATGTCCTATACATCCATTGATATTTATCGAGACCTGCACTGTTGGGAAATGAGATTCAATTGGGTTCCGTTTGGATATTACAAGAGTTGGAATTTTACCATCAATGTAAAAGCAGGAATGTTGCAGGATTTGAAATATAATATGAGAAACAGCTATCAAGATAATCAAAATTATATTTTGGAATAACAATGACAATAGAAGAAGCTCAAATAAAGGTAGATGATTGGATAAAGGAATATGGAGTTCGCTATTTCGACGAGATGACAAACATGGCATTGCTTGTAGAGGAAGTAGGCGAAGTGGCAAGAATAATGGCACGAACATACGGCGAACAATCGGCCAAGGCAACAGATATGTCCCAAAACCTGTCGGAAGAACTAGCCGATGTAATGTGGGTGTTGATGTGCATTGCCAATCAAACAGGAATAAATCTGACGAAAGCATTCGAGTACACGATAGAGAAGAAAACTCAAAGAGATAATAAAAGACATTTAGATAATCCAAAATTGAGAAAATAAGCGCAACACTAAAACTAAATTTTCATGGAAAATTATATTTCAGTATCAGAGAAGTGGCCGAGATGTTGGGCGTATCGCAATCGCTGTTGAGATTTTGGGAGACAGAATTTGACTGCATAAAACCTCACAAAAACAAAAAAGGAAACCGTAGCTATACAGAGCAAGATATCGAAGTGCTGAGAAATATATACTACTACACCAAAGAATGTGGTTTTACACTAGATGGAGCCAAAGAACAGCTAAAGAAAAAGAATACAGTGAACGAAAAAACGCAAGCAATAGACACGCTGTTGAACATCAGAAAATTTTTGGTAGAACTGAAAGACGAGTTGTAACTAACGTCTCAATTGCAGGCAATCCCATTGTTTTTTATGACTCGAAAGGAGGGAGAGGCTATACCCACACTAGAGGCAGGTATAGCCGAGAGATTTAAGGCAATTTCTAAAAATTGCTTTGTAGGTGATTTGTGGAATTTTCTTAGGAAGATTTCTACTTTCTTTTGATTGAGTGTAGCGGGCTACATGATTGAAAAAGAAATAGAAAGATTTCAAGAAAAAACGCAAAGCACGCAAAAGTTCTTTTATTTTTTAATAGTGTTCATAGAACGTGGAATTTTTAGAAGTTGCCTTAATAAGTTCTTTTTATTTAGTTGGATTTTGACAACCGTAAGCCTTCTGATATCTTCCATCGCTTAGAGCAATGATGCGATTGCAATTCAGCCATTTCGATATAATAGAGCGTGCAGGCGATTTCAAGAAAAGTTTTTCAGAGCATACCTTTATGTCTTCACGTGAAAATACTTCGGGTAACGACTCGTAAAGGCCTGTCTTTCTGATTATTTTAAACATGTTCTTTTGTTGCATGTTGAGGGTTTCGATGGTATCGCCAAAAACGCTAAGAGTAGAATGCAGGATATAATAGGCCGCAAAACGAAATATTTTCTTTACATTATCTTCAATTTGATACATAGGTAGTTGTTCGGTTTCGTCAAGCAATTTATTTTCGATAGTATACATGTTGTAGCATATTGCAGCAATGCGATATGCCGAAACCGATGAACGTTTACGATAAGTATCTACAGCCTCCGATTGGGTTTCTACAGCCAAATTGGCCATTTCATTCTGAAAACGTTCTACTTCGCCATTCAAAAAACTAATATCCAC
>JAFWBF010000153.1 GCA_017507285.1 Bacteroidales bacterium
CATGGTTTTCGCCTCTTGAAATTACGTCCCGATGCGGTTCAATCTCTTTCCCGATGTAGTTTCATCTACTACGTGAGGAAAATTTATCTACCTCGTGTGGCATTCTTATTTGCTTTGCAATAAAAAAAAGATTCGTTTCGATTATTTATCCGAAACGAATCTTTTGGAGTATTTTTTAGTGGCAATGTCCACCGCCACAGCCGTGATTACCGCAGGTGTGTCCATCATCGCCATGCTCGTGATTGTGATGATTGCATTGCACATTGGGATTGTAGTCCAAACGACCTTCAATCAATGCTTTTACAGCTTCGTCGCAGCTACCTTGGCAACCGCCATATAGCTTTATACCCAGTTGTGCCAATGCTGCCTGAGCGCCTCCGCCTATGCCACCGCATATAAGAGCATCGATATGCATATCGTTTAGTATTATTGCCAATGCTCCATGTCCTTGCCCATCGGTACCTACTACTTGCGATGATACTATTTGTCCGTTTTCAATTTCATAAACCTTAAAAGTTTCGGTATGTCCGAAATGACCGAATATTTGTCCGTTTTCGTGTGTTACAGCTACTTTCATATCGCAGTTTCTTTCTTATTTATATGTTTTATTATTGATTAATTTCATTATGTATCATTTGCTTAGATATAGATGTATATGCTTTGCAAACGATATGCAAAGATACTCAAATTATTTCGAAAACTGCAAAAATAATATTTATCTATACAAGCATTTTGGCTATATAATTTGTTATAACTGCCAAAGATTTATTATCTTTGCAATGCAATAAACAATGTAAAACAATAAAAATAATACTGATTATATGACATTTGAAGATATTGTTTCGACTGCAGTTGATATTATATGGAGCCCGATGTTTGTGTTTGTATGTTTGGCGGCAGGATTGATGTTTTCCATACTTACCAGGTTTGTTCAGATTCGTCACTTTAAGGAAATGGTACGACTATTGTTTAAAAATAGTGGCGACCGTAAGGTAGGCATATCATCTTTTCAGGCTTTTGCCATGGCCTTGTCGGGCAGGGTAGGCACGGGCAATATTGCCGGTGTGGCTACTGCCATAGCTTTTGGTGGGCCGGGTGCCATAGTATGGATGTGGATTATAGCTTTTTTTGGTGCCGGCACAGCTTTTGTGGAATCCACGTTGGCTCAGATATATAAGGAAAAGCAGGGTGCCGAGTTTCGTGGCGGCCCGGCCTATTATATAAAAAAGGGATTGAACTGCAAGTGGCTGGGTGCCGTATTTGCACTTTGCTCTGTTATAGGCGTAGGGCTGTTTATGCCCACGGTGCAGTCCAACACCATTGCCACTGCTTTTTACAACGCCTTCGGTATAGAGCCAATCCTAATAGGCCTTGTGGTGATGGTGCTACTAGGGTTGGTCATTATCGGAGGGGTCAAGCGTATAGCCCATGTGGCACAGGTGGTGGCACCGGTAATGGCCATAATATATGTGGTGGTAGCCCTTGTGGTACTTATTGTCAACTACGAACGTGTTCCCGAAACCTTTGCTCTTATGCTTCGTAGTGCTTTCGGGTTGGAAGCGGCATTTGGAGCCATAGTGGGCAGCACCATTATGTGGGGCGTTAAACGCGGCGTTTATTCCAACGAGGCCGGCCAAGGTTCCGGAGCCATAGTGGCAGCGGCAGCCAAAGTGTCGCATCCCGTAAAACAAGGATTGGTACAATCGTTCTCGGTTTATATCGACACCTTGCTGGTATGCACCGCAACGGCTGTGATGATCCTGTCAACCGGCATGTACAACGTTGTCGACGAAAGCACAGGAACGATGATTGTGCAAAATGCACCACACCTAACCGAAACAAGCGTATCATATACCCAAGCGGCTGTGTCTACCATTATGCCCAACACCGGCAATGCCTTCATTGCTTTTTCACTACTATTCTTTGCCTTTACCACCCTTATGGCCTATTACTATTATGCCGAAACCGGACTTGTTTATCTGTTTGGTAAAATATCAAAGCCGGGTATATGGTTTTTGCGTATATGCTTGCTTGTCTCAACCTTGTATGGCTCGTTCAACGAATCAACGTTGGCATGGAAGTTTGGCGACTTGGGAGTAGGAATGATGGCTTGGATTAATATGTTTGCAATACTTCTGCTGTTTCCCAAAGCTATACGTACTCTGTACAGCTACGAACGCCAAAAGAAAGAGGGCAAAGAGCCCGTATTTTCGCCCAAAGAGTTGAATATAAAGAATGCCGACTATTGGACCGAGGACAACAAAGATTGAGATTTTTTTATTGCGATATGGTAGGGTATTCCTTGTCATATAAGGGTAGAAAAAGTTTGTATGAACATAAAAAATTTAAGAACTTACCATGTGCTAAAAATGACCTTTCAAGGTTTTTTTGGAGAAGATTGCAAACTCCTTTTCTTGAGAGTGCACTCTCAACTTCTTGACAACGCACTCTCAGCTTCTTGAGAGTGCACTCTCAAGAAGCTGACAACGCACTCTCAAGAAAGGGAAAGTGCAGTGATTGAAAATCAAGCATTTATCATCGAAGGGGAATAACCTCGCAGCATCATTTGCCGAAAGGCATGAATTTAAGTGTTATTAACTAATCAAAGAAAAATATTTTCACAGTCTTAAACAACAAAACCTCGCCTCGAATATTTGTTATCGAGGCGAGGTTTTTGGGACATATACACATGTCCAAAATATCATGCTTTGCAATTTACCTTCGGCTTAGAATGTCAAAGTCATACCCAAACTGGGCATAATAGGCAGCTGGTCAACACGCTCAAATGTGAGGCGGTTGAAGTAAAACATATTCTGCCTGTTATACACATTGGTTATACTTGCGTTGATTTCCAATACAGACCTGCGACCGAGCGAGAACTTACGTTTTGCCGAAATATCAAAACGGTGATAGTATGGCAACCGTCCCTCGTTTATAGCCGAATAGTATACCCCCAACTCTCCATTGCTATTGATATAGTCGAAGTTGACATCATAGAATGGCAAAAACTCATATATACCCTTTGTTTTTGTAAACGGGAAACCGCTTCCGAAATTCCAACGTGCACTAAACTCCCATTCTCTCGAATTGCCGGCGGTGTAAGTAGCCAATGCATTGATATTGTGACGGCGGTCATAATGTGGATTATATGTTCCTTCGGCCTCGTCGGTACGTTCAATATATCCCAACGAATAGGCCACCCAAAGGTAAATTTTGTCGTAACTATATCGTGCACTGAAGTCGATACCATAAGCTTTTCCCTTTTCTATTATAAAGTCGGTGCGTAGATATTCCGGCTTTTCATAGGCACCGCCCTCCTGATATTCGGGCTGGTCGTCGAACATCTTGTTGCGGTTCATGTTTATCAGCTGCGAGAAGTTTTTAAAATACGGCTCTACATTCAACTGCAAATAATCGGTTACATCATATTCTATCCCCAATATTATGTGCTGAGCCTTTTGGATAAAGCTATTAATCTCCTCGCCATTGAAAGTCGACGATACCCCCAAGTTTTCCGAGCCGGTAAGGAATCCGTTGAATAGGTTTACCACATCGTTATCCGACTTGGCATCCAAGAAGTTTTGGCTGTAGAGGCCTGTTGCCAACTTAAAACGCAATCTATCGGTTGCATTATACTTAATAGCCAACCGCGGTTCGGCACTTACCTCTGCCACCGAAGCATAATATATCAAGCGTAAACCGGGGTCGATAAGCCATTTACCACTCTTTATGTTATAAGTTACAAAGGCAGCCATCTCGCTAGTATTTTCGGTTTGCCTAAAATGACGGCCAAATGAGTTATATAATTCGTAGTCGGTGCTAAATCCTTCGAGGTCTATCCCATACTTCAACTTGTTGCTACCTATAAAATATGTCATGTGCAACCCAAATGTAAACCCATTTATACGGCTTGATTTTGGCAAAGTAGATTCATCTTCCAATGTTATCTTATAATCGGAATAGGCAAAGTTACCTTCTATGATGGCATTATTGCCCGTAACGGCTGCAAAGTTAGCACCACCACCGTAGTTATACCAATCGTAGTTTGCTATCGATTGGTAGTTCGAAACATTGTCGGTATAGTTAAACCCGAAAAGACTTAATTTGCTACCATTGGCCGACTGAAGTGTAAGTTTTCCGTACAAGTCCATAAAGTCGTATGGCAAAGTATTGTCCATATAAGAATAAAATATGTCCGACGATTTTGTCAGGTAAGAGTTCTTTGCCGTTAGCAAATAAGTAATTGTGCTCTTGCTGTTTTCCGATTCGCGCTTAAGCGGACCTTCCAACACTAAGTTTGCACCAAGGGTTGTTATTCCTATCTTACCTGTATGGTGGCGTTTGTTACCATCGCGAGTGGTAATGTCCATCACCGACGATAATCGCCCTCCATATTCGGCTCCAAAACCACCGGTATATATATCGGCACTCAGTATCACATCTGTTTCAAACACCGAAAACAATCCGATAGAGTGAAACGGATTATATACAACCATACCATCAAGCAAAGTCTTGTTTTGTATCATCGAGCCCCCGCGTATGTATAATTGCCCTCCTTGGTCGCCGGTAAATGTTACACCCGGAAGCACTTGCAGATATTGTGCCAAATCTGCCTGTCCCCCTATTGCCGGCATCTGCTGTATTTGTTTGGGCGATATTTTTTCGACCGACACAGTGGTCTCCACCTTTCGTTCCTCGCGGCTACTACTTATTTTCACCTCCTTCAATGTCTTCGAAGCTTCTTTCAGAAGTATACGTTTTGAAATCACTTGCTTGCCCGAAAGCGATACCTCCTCACTATATTCCTCAAAACCTACATACCGTAGCATAAGTGTATACTTGCCATCAGGAATCTTATTGATTGAGAAAAAGCCATTAATATCCGTTGCCACTCCATAGTTTGTACCTTTCAGCACAACGTTGGCAAACGGAACCGGCTCTCCACTATCGTTGTCGTAAACAAATCCTTTTATAGTATTTTGGGCAAACGAAACTGCGGTTGCCACCATCAGTAATAGCAAAACAATAGTTTTTTTATTCATTTCTACTAGTGTAATATTTTAAATAATAATTCCTTTAATAACTCGCCTTCTGTTATTGTACCGGTATTGCCCAAACCTTTCGATTTTAAGTCGGCATCTTTCAAATATCCTATTATCGAAGCCAATTTCGGCAACGAATAGTTCGAGGCTGCAACCTGGTAATCTTTCACAAAGTAAGGGTTTACACCCAATACACTTGCAGCCTTGCTTTTGTCGGCAAGTTGGTGGTATACCATCACTTTGATGAAATAGCCATATAGGTTAGGCAAGATTGCTTGTATAGGGTTGTCCTTGGGATTGGCGGCAAAATGATTTACAATCTTGTTGCACCGTAGCACATCCTTTCTCCCAATGGCATTCTGAAACTCAAACACATTATAATCTTTACTTATACCAATATTTTCTTCAATAGTAGCTTCGGTTATTTGAGTGCCTTTAGGCTGGATAATAAAAACTTTGGAAAGTTCGTTTACAATCTTGCTCAAATCGTTACCAATAGCCTCGGCTATAATTGCTACTCCTCGCTGCGAAATAGTGTAACCATTTTCTTGCACATACGATAGTATCCACATTGGCACTTGATTATCGTACATCTTTTTCGATTCAAACACTATCCCATGTTTAGCAATAGCTTTATACACCTGTGTACGTTTGTCCATAGTTTTATGTCTATAACAAAAAACTATCACTGTCCTTGACTGGAGATTATCCAAATACGCAACCAACGAGTCCCATTTCTTGATATCTTGAGCTTCTTTTACCAATATCAGCTGATATTCCGACATCATTGGGAAACGTTTGGCAGCAGTAATTATCTCTTCCATCAACACATCACGACCATAAAGTATAGTCTGATCAAAATCACGAAATTCTTCTGCAACAACATATTGCTCAAAACAATCGGAGATTGTGTCAATCGAATAATTCTCGTCTCCGGTTATCAAGTATACATTCTTGAATTTTCCGTTCTTTATGTCTGTTATAAGTTGGTTTTCTGTAAGTGCCATTTCTGTTGCTTATTGCGGTGCAAAAGTACTAATTTTTTGTGGGATATTGGGATATATTGCTGTTAAAAACTACAAAAGCAATATATCAACCGTATAAGTATTTGTACTACAAAGACCTTTACATACATTCAACCATAGTATCAATATTGCAAAAATGCCCATCACCTACTCTTTGCATTGAAAATCCCCGTACTAAAATTGAAAACATGGGAGAAAAACCAAAAAATCGTACACCTAGTATGCAAATACAAAACCATAGCACCGTTTTATACAAGGCTGCTTCTAAAAATTGCCTTTAAAGAAATGTTTGGAGAACATTAAAATATTCTTCTGATAAGTTTGGGACTTCTCAGAAGAAATTTGCAATATCTGAAAAATTAATTATTTGAGATTAAAAAAGTTCGCAACTTCATTCTTTAAGTGGTGTGAAATCTTTAGAAGTTGCCTTAAATGACATGATGATTTTAGGTATATACATGGATGATTTTATTTTTATCGTGCTACTTATTACTGCCGCTTGTGGTATTTTGGTTGCAAAAAGGCGCAGCTGTAAAATAATAAATTTGTATGTTTCGTGGAAAAGATGTACATTTGCAGTACAGAACAATATAAAAAAAGATTACATTATGAACTACAAACAATTATCAAACAATGCAATACTTTTCGCAACATCCTTTTGCAAGAAAGTGGTATTTATGTTTATATTAATGTCGTTTTTTTCGGCAAATGCACAGATAGGCACCGAAAAAGAATTTATGTGGGATAGTATTTCTCGTGAATACATCGAGTATGTTCCCGATAGCTA
>JAFWBF010000154.1 GCA_017507285.1 Bacteroidales bacterium
ACCTCGTATGCTTACAGCGGTAGATGAAGCTAAGGCATTGATGGACGAATATGGTAGTGTAGTGTACAAAATGCCGTGGTCGGGTAGTGGCAAGGGAATAAGGGTGTGCAACGGTGGACTAACCGATAACGATGTTCGCTGGTTGAACAATGTGATAAACAAGCAGTCGGCTGTGGTAGGAGAGAGGTATAACATGGTGGTGGTCGATTTTGCCATGGAGTTTTATGTAGGTGATGGTGTGAAGTTTGAAGGATATTCGTTGTTTGAAGTAAATGGTGGCTCTTACAAAAACAGTGTGCTTATGAGCGATGATGCCATAGAAAACTATCTGAAACAATGGGTAAGTATAGACGAATTGAGGTTGAGTAGAGATAATATAACAACATATATGTTGCAGCTACTTGGCGATGGTTATAAGGGTTGTTTTGGTGTAGATATGTATGTATATGCCGATGGAAGTGGATATAAACTCAACCCTATGGTGGAGATAAATATGAGGATGACTATGGGTTATGTGGCAAACGCAGTAAGACGAAAGTTGATGGCTACTGATAGGCAAAAGATGTATGTAAGCTACGATGCCCATGTCGGCAATATATTGCTACACCACCAAGAGATGTTGGAAAAATATCCATTGATGCATACGTCGGATGGGAAAATACTGTCGGGCTATATGTCGCTGACACCACCAACCGAACGGTCGAAGTATAATATATATGTGTTGTAATGGTTTGATAATTTGTGGTCTGGAAAATAAGAATGAAAAAGTTTTGCCATATCGGCTAAAAGCAGTAATTTTGCAATGTATTAAATTAAAGTATAGAGGCTAAAGAAATGAAGATATTTTTATTGGTACTGGTAGTAACAGTGTTGATTGTATTGCTCTCGTTTTGGGGCATAGGGATAAAAATGATAGTGAAAAAGAATGGCGAATTTAAGCGTCATTGCAGTTCGGTTGACCCACTTACGGGCGATAAACATGGCTGTGTGTGTGGAAAAACAATTATGGACGATTGCGATACCAAACGATACTCGCCATTGGAGGTGAATAGGGAACTGTTGGAAGAGTGTGGCAACCTGCCTAACATTCCTAAACGCAAGCAAAAAGAGAATGATGACGATTGGGAATAGCTTACGATAATTTCCAATAAAAAAATATCAAACAATTTTGAAATATCCCATAAAAAACTTATCTTTGTAGACAGTTTGTTGAGAAAAGAAATTGTGTATATCTATGATAAATAGTGTGTTGCTTTGATATGGGTACACAATTATTGTATATATACTAATTGCGACTTTTTTCAAATCAAAAAGCAGGGAACAGATTTGCTGTTCGTTTGTTTGAGATAATGACCAATTTAAATATGATAAACAGATAAAATAAACAATAAGTAATATGGCTACAAAGAGAGTAATGGTGCTGACCGGTGGTGGCGATTGTCCCGGACTTAATGCAGTGATAAGAGGTATAGTTAAACGTGCTTCACAGGAGAAGGATTGGGAGGTTATAGGATGTATAGAGTCGTTCAATGGGGTGTTGCGAGAGCCTACCGAGATAGTGATGCTCGACGAAAGGTCTGTGGCCGGTTTGCTAGTAGAGGGTGGGACAATATTGGGTACCACCAATAAGGGAGGCCCCTTTGCATGGCCGGTGAAAAAACCGGATGGAACATGGATAACGGTCGACCGTTCGGACGAGATGATACGAAAGTTGCAATATATGGGCGTTGATGCCGTGATAAATATTGGTGGCGATGGCTCGCAACGCATTTCGTTGGCATTAAGTCAAAAGGGATTAAACATTGTGGGTGTGCCAAAAACCATAGATAACGATTTGTCTCTTACCGATTATACTTTCGGTTTTCAAACAGCCGTGCAGATATGTACTGAGGCTATAGATAAACTAGTAACTACGGCAGCAAGCCACAACCGGGTGTTTATATTGGAAGTAATGGGTCGCGACGCAGGATGGATAGCCTTGCATTCGGCTATTGCCGGTGGCGCTGATGTATGTTTGATACCCGAAATACCTTATGATTTAGAAAAGGTTAGGGCTAAGATAGAAGGACGATATAATAAGCGAAGAGGTTTTTGCAATATAGTAATAGCAGAAGGCGCCAAACCTATAGGTGGCAATGTGGTGGGAAAAGCATCGACCGAGGTGGGATACCAACATATACGATTGGGTGGTGTGGCCGAAAAGCTTGCCGCCGACCTTAAAAATATAGGCGTTGAACATGATATAAGATATAGTATTTTGGGCCACCTGCAACGCGGTGGGATACCTACGGCATACGACCGTATACTGGCAACGGAGTTTGGAGTTAGAGCTTTTGAGTTTGTAAAAGAAGGTCGCTTTGGAGAAATGGTGGCTTACCGTCATCCCGAGATAATAGGAGTACCATTGGCCGAAGCTGTAAGCAAACCCAATTTGGTAACGCCCGACAACCGTTTGCTACATACTGCAAAAGGGTTAGGTATAGAATTTGGCGACTGATGCCTGCAATACAACAAATGTGGATAATAATAAAATAAATATAAAAATGGACAGCAAAAAAATAAAAAGTGCATTAGTTTCAGTCTTCTCGAAAGATGGATTGGAAGAAATAGTTAGAGAATTGGATAAACGAGGTGTGGTTATTTATTCGACAGGTGGTACATACGAATACATCAAAAGTTTGGGTATCGATGCCGTAACTGTTGAATCGTTGACAGGTTATCCTTCTATTTTGGGCGGAAGAGTGAAAACTTTGCACCCAAAAGTGTTTGGTGGGATACTTAGTCGTAGAGACATGTACTCCGATGGCGAGCAACTGAAAGAATACGAGATACCGGAAATAGACCTTGTGATAGTGGATTTATATCCTTTCGAAAAAACAGTGGCATCAAATGCTCCTGAACAGGATATAATAGAAAAAATAGACATTGGAGGTATATCGCTTATACGTGCAGCTGCCAAAAATTTCAATGACGTAGTTATCGTTCCATCGATGAACTATTATGGCGAATTTTTGAACATGTATAAAGAAAACAATGGTGAGACAACTTTGGCAAACCGTCGTCGTTTTGCAGCATACGCTTTTAATGTGTCGTCGCATTATGATACAGCTATATTCAACTACTTCAATCGCAAAGAAGAAATATCGGCGTTTAAGTACAACAGCGAGAATGGTTGTGGTTTGCGTTATGGCGAAAATCCTCATCAAAAAGGTTTTTACTATGGTAATTTGAATGATTGTTTCGACCAGCTGAACGGAAAAGAAATATCCTACAATAATCTTATAGATATTGATGCTGCAATAGCATTGATTGACGATTTTCAAGATCCTGCTTTTGCAATACTTAAACATAACAATGCTTGCGGTATGGCAGTGCGTAATGATTTGCTTACTGCATGGACCGACACATTGGCCGGCGACCCTGTATCGGCTTTCGGTGGTATAATAGTTACCAATAGAACAATAACAAAAGAAGTGGCCGACGAGATGCATAAGATATTCTTTGAGGTATGTATAGCTCCCGACTACGACGATGACGCTTTGGCTGTATTGAAAGGAAAGAAAAATAGAATAATATTGAAACGTAAAAATTTCCAAAAGAACGATATGATGTTCCGTTCGGCATTGAATGGAGCTTTGGTACAAGAAAGAGATGAGGTTGTACCTGTAGCATCAGAGATGAAAAGCGTTACATCTACACCTATCACTGCCGATATGGCTGATGACTTGGTGTTCGCAACAATATTGGTGAAACATACAAAATCCAATGCTATAGTATTGGCAAAAGGCAAACAATTGTTGGCAAGTGGTACAGGTCAAACATCGCGTGTTGATGCTTTGAGACAAGCAATAGCAAAAGCAAAATCGTTCGGATTTGATTTGAATGGTGCTGTGATGGCATCAGATGCATTTTTCCCATTTGCCGACTGTGTTGAGATTGCACACGAAGCCGGTATAGTAGGGGTGGTACATCCGGGTGGTTCTATACATGACCAAGATTCTATAGACTACTGCGAAAATAACAAAATGGCAATGGCTATAACAGGAAAAAGACATTTTAAACACTAACATTAAATTTCTATCAATGAGTTTGTTGGTGACTGGGATAAAAAATAAAATAAAAAAATATTCTTTTTTTTGTAACGAAAATCGACAGATTGCGTATTATATGCTTGAAAATTGATAGATATAATAAGATAATTGATATATGGGATTATTTTCATTGTTTAATGCAGAAGTTGCAATGGACTTGGGAACAGCTAACTCCATTGTTATACATAACGACCAGATTGTAATTGATGAGCCATCGATCGTTGCAGTAGATAAAACTACAAATAAGATTGTAGCTGTAGGAAAAAGAGCACAGCAGATGCAGGGTAGAGAAAATCGAAATATCGAAACAATACGTCCGCTTAGAGGTGGTGTTATTGCCGATTTCGAGATGGCTCAGCACATGATACGTGAATTTATTAAAATGACTAGTGCTACTCGTTCGGTGTTGCCTCCGGCTCTAAGAATGGTAATATGTATCCCTTCGGGTATCACAAACGTGGAAGAACGTGCTGTAAGAGAGTCGGCCGAACAAGCAGGTGCCAAAGAAATACGCATGATTCATGAACCTATGGCTGCTGCAATAGGTATAGGAATTGATGTATTGGAACCTATCGGACACATGGTGGTAGATATCGGAGGTGGTACTGCTGAAATAGCAGTGATATCGTTGGGAGGTATTGTGTGCAACAAGTCCATACGTGTGGCTGGAGATGAGTTTAACGACAATATCTGTGAATATATGAAGAAACAGCACAACATGATTATTGGTGAGCGTACAGCCGAACGTGTGAAGATTGAAGTAGGCTCTGCTGTTTCGGAATTGAGTGATCCTCCTGAGGACTTCCCAACATTAGGACGCGACATCGTTTCGGGAATACCTTGCGAAAAGTTTGTAAATTACAAAGAGATTGCTCATGCTTTGGATAAGTCGATAGCTAGAATAGAGAGCGCCATTATGGAAACTCTTGCCGATACTCCTCCTGAGTTGGCTGCCGATATTTACAAGACAGGTATCTATTTGGCCGGTGGTGGCTCGTTGCTAAGAGGCTTAGACAGCCGCTTGTCATCCAAAACAAAACTTCAGGTTCATGTGGCCGAAGATCCATTAAGAGCTGTGGCTCGAGGAACAGGTATCGCATTGAAGAATTTTGATAAGTTTGCATTTTTAATAAGATAAATTGTACCCTTAATAATGTTTTTGTTTTCGCCTGCATTGAAAAAAGTGCAGGCGTTTTTTTTGTACAGCTGTCTAAATAGGCCATATTTAGAAGTTGCCTTAGATGAAAAATATTTGAGCCACGAATGTTATTGCTGTCGCCTTTGCATAGATTGTTCAGCATCGTTGCCTATGTTTACATTTGTCTTTGCGTAGGCTCATTGCGGTCCACACGTTAGTTTATATTTGTCCTTGCATTAGGTTGATGGTTGCCCTCACGTTAGGTTGATGGTTGCCCTCACGTTAGGTTGATGGTTGCCCTCACGTTAGGTTGATGGTTGCCCTCACGTTAGGTTGATAGTAGCCCTTGCGTTAGGTTGATGGTCTGCTTTCGCCGAAAGGAAGTGCTGCTTTCGCCGAAAGGAGATATTGCTTTCGCCGAAAGGAGGTATTGCTTTCGCCGAAAGCGAACCATCAACCTAACGCCTCGGCAAGGTGCAACCCTACGCCAGGGCAAGGTGTAACCCTACGTCAGGGCTGCCTCCATTCCTACGCTCGGACGCTATATTAATAATGTGCTGTTGGTATCAAGCCTGCTAGTGAAGCTATTTTTATCTTATGCTTTACATGCAACTTGTTTCGATTTGAACAGATTGTAAGACTTGGAATTAATTAATGTGTAAGCAATTAAAATAATCTAGGTTGGTTCTCTATTTTGCTAGAAGGTAATTAAGGACCTAACTATAAAAAGAAACCACATAGATTCTAACTATGTGGTTTCTTTTTATTAACTAACTAAAACTGAAAAATATCAATTGCTAATATACCATGCTTTCGTCGCTTTCCATATCCATGTTTTCTTGTTGGCGTTTGTTCATCTTCAATCCGTTGTTGATTTTGTACGAGAAGCCGATGGTTACGTATGGGCTTAGGCGTTTGCTCGTAGATATTCTGTTCATCTGTTCGGTGTAAGTCTCGTGTCCCCAACCGCCGGTGCAAAGCACATCGCTTACTCGTATGCTTATAGTACCTCGTTTGTCCAAAACATCTTTCTTCATGGCCAGGTCAAACCAATAGCTTGCATCCATACGTGTTTGCAGGTCAAGCCATGGAGCACGATATTGTCCCGAAAGTTGCACTGTCCAACTCTTAGGCAATGTCATATAGCTCGATAGCTTACCGCTCCACAAGAAATCTTCGTAGCTTTCGTTGTTGAGCAGTTCGGTACCTTCTATTTTGCTGTTGTATAGGTTGATGCTTGCATTAACTTTCCACCATTTGGTTATTTGGTAGTCAACAATAAATTCCAATCCGTAGTTTACACCTGTACTTAAGTTTTGCCATGTACTAGCCCAATATCCGTCGTATTCGGGGTTGTAAGGCATCCATGGCGAGTAGTGTTCGGCACTGGCCATATCCCATACAAAGCCGTAGCGAGTCATCATATTGTTGGTTTGACGGAAGTAGGCCGATGAGAATATGTTTACATTTTTTATGCCCAAATTGTAGCTTAGCTCTATGGCGTTGGTAAACTCAGGGTCAAGGTTGGGATTGCCAAAGGATAGTTGTTGTCCTTCGCGTACATCAAGGTAAGGGTTTAAGTCCCAGAAGTGTGGGCGACGTACACGACGTGAGTACGAAAGTTGCACACTTTGATCCTTGTTGATGTCGTACGATAGATGCAGGGTAGGGTATAGTTCCCAATATTGTTTTACAATCTCTGCTGTTTGTGGGTGGTTGATGTCTTTACCATTCATGTCGGTATATTCGAGTCGTAGACCTCCTTGTATGGTGAAACCTTCAAACACGGAGCCTCCCATAGTGGCGTATGCAGCATGTATATGTTGTGCATAGTTGAAATGTGTTGATGATATATCGTCGCGGAATCTGTGTAATAATCCTGTGCTATCGTATTCTGTGCGGAAGTATTCGGCATTTTGGTCGGGCCAGTCCATACGGCCTTCATAGCCTGTTTCCAACAGCCATCCAAATTCAAAAGGATGTACATAGTTCAGCTTAATGTTTAGTGCTTGATGTTGGTTTAGGGTTACAGCTTCTCTACGGTAGTAGTTTTCGAGGCTTGCCATTGGATCGGGATACAATTGTTCTTGCAAACCATCGCCTTTGCGTTGGCGTGTGCTGAAGGTAGCATCAAGGGTAAGTAAGCGATCTTTTTCATCAAACTTCTTGGTATAGTTTATGCTGAACGAGTTGTTTATATTGTTGTTGTGGTTGGTATCAGTTTGGGTATAATCCATAAATCCATTGCTGAATATGTCGTTCGATATAATGTTGCTCATGCGGGTACGCTTTCCTCCGCGTATCTGGTATGAGAATAGTATGCTGTTTTGCTTGTTGATATAGTATTCCATGCCTATCTTCATCGAACCCATGTAGTTGCGGTTTATATTGTAGTTGTCAATGCTGTCGTGGCTTATAGTTTGTCCGTTTCTTAGGCGTTCCACTTCAGAGTGTCCCATGCTTCCGCGGCTACGCATACCGGCATCGGCCGAGAAGAAGATATTGTATTTTTCGGTGCTGTAGTTTAGGTTTACCGATCCCATGGTGGTAGGGATTATAGAAGGGAGAATGTCGCTTGGGTAGTTGCTTCCAAGGAAAGCAAACGGTGTGCCGACGTTTAGGTTTACTACTCCGTTCAATCCTAATGCTGAGGAGGAGCGTTCTTTAAGTTTGATATTTATAATACCGCTCATACCTTCGGGATCGTATTTGGCCGAGGGGTTGGTTATTACTTCTACATTTTCGATAGTGGTGGCAGGTATTTGTTCCAATAGCGATGAGAGGTCACTACCCATAAGTTCGTAGGGCTTGCCGTCGATAAGTACTTTTACATTGGTGCTTCCTCTTAGGCTTACGTTGCCATCGTTATCCACTGTTACGCTTGGAACGTTTTCTAATACATCAGTAGCAGTTCCTCCGCCCGTAACAATGTTTTTGTCTACATTAACCACTCGCTTGTCCAATTTGTATTCAACCATCGAACGTTCGGCCACTACTCTGGCTTCTTGTAATGTGGTGGCATTGGTTTTAAGTTCTATTTTGCCCACATTTACATTGGCTTTCTTTTGTGTCAATTGTAGTGTTTGTGGGTGGTAGTAGGTTTCGTAGCCCATAAATGAAACCCTAAGGATATATTTACCAAGGGGAACATTGTTTATCATAAAGTTGCCGTTGGCTCCGGTTACAGTGCCGTTTACCATCGAAGAGTCGGTTACTTTAAGCAATGCCACTGTGGCATATTCCACTGCTTGTCCGTTGGACGATTCAATAACTTTGCCACTTACTTTTCCCTGCATGGGCTTTTTGGCTTGACTGTATGCACTGCTTACTGCAAGGCACAGTACTAAACTTAGTGCTAATGTGATTCTTTTTTGCATTTCTGATATATCTTTCTTATTAATCTACATAATTGTATTAGTATAAAAAAAGCGAAAAACTTTCGTTTTTGAATATAAAAAAATCTACTTTTTATTTGTTTTTATACTTGGTGTTTAAAGTACATTAAGTCTTGCTCAAAAACAATACCGGTAATAGCCAATCAAAATGTCATGAGGCTTGACATTCCAAACTCCCACATTTGGGTATGCTAAACCTAAGGGTTGCGTGTCAAAAGTATGGCACTTTTGGGTCGTAAACCACAGGATTGTGGATGATAGACCACCGAATAGCAAAAAAGTCGCTTTTAATTAAAAAAGCGACTCAATCAATATTCTATAACCATTAAAAATAGGGGAATTTACAAATATGCTTTTAGGTTTTTGCTTTTAGAACTTGTCTTCAAACGTTTCAAACCTTTTTCCTTTATTTGTCTTACACGTTCGCGTGTAAGGTTGAATTTCATTGCAATCTCATCAAGTGATAATGCGTGTGGAATACCTATACCGTAATACATCTTTATCACATCGCGTTCGCAATCGGTAAGTGTTGCCAACGAACGTTCGATTTCCAAACTAAGGCTTTCTTGCATAAGGGCATCATCGGTCGATGGGGTATCTTCGTTTGGCAATACATCCACAAAATTTACATCTTCGTCTGTAGCCAACGGAGCATCTATTGATATATGGCGTCCTGATATGCCTAAAATATTTTTGATTTTATCTTGTGGTATATCCAACAACTCGGCCAACTCTTCTTCTGATGGCGGACGTTCCAACTCTTGTTCCAATTTACTTATCTCTTTCTTTAGTTTGTTCAATGCACCAAGTTGGTTGGAGGGTAGGCGTACTATGCGACTATTTTCGGCAATGGCTTGCAATATGCTTTGGCGTATCCACCATACGGCGTAGGATATAAACTTAAATCCGCGTGTTTCGTCAAAACGTTTGGCTGCTTTGATAAGTCCAACATTGCCTTCGTTTATAAGGTCGGGAAGCGACAAGCCTTGGTTTTGATATTGCTTAGCCACACTTACAACAAATCTTAGATTGGCTTTCGTTAGTCTGTCCAATGCTGCTTGATCACCGTTTTTGATACGTTGTGCCAATTGAACCTCTTCCTCCGGCGTAAGCAATTCCTCACTACAAATATCTTGTAGGTATTTGTCCAACGATTTAATATCGCGGTTGGTGATAGAATGGCTGATTTTTAATTGTCTCATATATCAATATTTTTTATTTATTACAATGTAAAAAATGCGAATCAAAACGACTCCAATATCTTTAATTCAAACAAGAAATATATTTTATTTATCGTATTCTGTCGAAAAAGGTTACATTATTGTGACACTTTTTCCAAATAATCATTTCAATGAAAAGTAATTTCGTATTAACACGGAGAATAAAAATTTATTGTATGATAACCGTTGAAAAAATCATAAAATGTGATTTTAATTTGAATGTTACTATCTATTAGTATATAATATCTTGAAAAACTTACGTTTGTTATCAAAAAAAAATGTATCTTTGCACTTATTAGCCGAATAATTATATGGAGAGGAATGCTCCAAATATCAACAGATTAATAATGTAAAAGTATATAGAAAATGAAGTTTTATCAGTATTTTATGGGAGTAAAACCATACATGCAGTTGTTGGCATTACTTATAATGTCGGTGGTGTTTCTTATTATAGGTTCGTTTGTGTCGGCGTTGTTTATGCCTCTCTTTGTTCCGATTGACGATATTATGAACGGTGGTGTTGAGGTTTTCAATAGCAATGTTTCTTTTATGCGTTTTTTGCAGGGAAGTACACAGATTTGTTATATGCTTGTACCCTCGTTATTGTTTGGAATGATGTTTCATGAGCGTATTACCAAATTTTTCAAGTTGCGATTTTCGCATAAACATATTGTAATTACTATTTGTGGTATGTTTACTTTTGTAGCTATGATTCCTTTTGTTGATGTTCTTACCACATGGAATAATTCTATGCATCTACCCGAGTCTATGGCATCTTGGGAAACTTATATTCGAGAGATGGGTTTGGCATCGGAGGCTATGGTGGAAATGTTTCTTACTGAAAAGGGTGGTATAGGTATATTTGTTGCAAACATGGTGGTTATGGCTCTGATACCTGCAGTATGTGAAGAGTTTATATTTCGAGGTGCAATTCAGCAGACGTGTGCCAAATGGTTCTGTAATCATCATGTGGCTATATTGATTACGGCTGCAGTATTTAGTATTATACATTTCGATTTGTTCAATTTTATTCCTCGATTTGTTATGGGGGGGGTACTCGGATATCTGTTCTACTACAGTGGTAGCATTTGGACATCGGTGTTTGTTCATTTTGTAAACAATGGACTCATAGTGGTGCTATATCACTTTTTTGGCTATAGTGCTACCGATACAGTGAACTTTGATAGTACTGCGTTGAATATTATTTCGATAGTTTTAAGTATAGTAGCAAGTACACTGCTGATGTATGCCGGTATACGTTCGATGAAAAAGACTTCCATGGTTGAGTAACTACAATAAAAGTTGAAATGTACTTAGGTGAACAAGTGATACAAAAAAAGAGCAACGAAAAACCGTTGCTCTTTTTTTTGTATTGTAAAAATACAATCATTATTTATTGCGCTCGGCAAATTCCTTTATAGTTATTTTTTCTACTTCAGGTTTTATTTGTTCGTTCAACAGTGCAAACATCTTGTCTGAATATATCTTTTCGTATATTTGTCCTACATTGTTTCTGTCTTGAGCTATGCTTCGGGCTGCTTTTTCAATACGTTCGTCATAAGCCTTTTCGTCTTCATCTTCTTTGCGAAGGTCGTGAGCTGTCATGATACCTTTTACATAGTCAACAACTTCATTTTGGGTTGGGTCGATATCTTTGATTTTTCTTATTTGAGCTTCGATAAATTCCCATTTTATTGCAGGTAAGTATTTTTCTTCCCATTCGGCCTTAACAGTATCAATGGTAACATCTTTTTCGCCTCTCGAAGCTATCCAACGTTGGATAAA
Organism: Bacteroidales bacterium; assembly: GCA_017507285.1. Lineage (GTDB taxonomy): Bacteria > Bacteroidota > Bacteroidia > Bacteroidales > P3 > HGM05376. The sequence goes on from JAFWBF010000154.1 coordinate 11,630, forward strand.
TTCAGTAGGTATTTCGGCCGAGAATTGTTCGATAAGTGCTTTGCGTACTTCTACGTTGAACAGCATTTGAGTTTGCTCGTTATATGCTTTTTCTGCCTCTTTCTTCAAAAGTTTCTTGAAAGTGTCCACGTCTTTTACTTCTTCTTTTGGGAACATTTTCTTGAATAGTTCTTCATTTACTTCATGAGGAGTTATGCGTGATATGCCACTTAGTGTAAGCTCAACATCCGATTTGAATTTCTTGGCAATTTCTTTTTCCAAGCGGAATGACTTTTCGATAGTTTCGGCATCCAATGCTTTTCCTGCATTGAAAACTATTTTGTCTTCAGCTTTCTTTCCAATGAATTGTTGTTTGATGTCGTTATTTTTTATTTTAGCAACATCCATTGAAATGAAAGTGTTTACACCACCTTCTTTGGCATTGCCATCTTTGTCAAGTTCTACTGCTTTGCCATATACATAATCAGATTCTTCTACTGTTTCGGGAGTTTCAAACTTACCATAGCGTTGAGCTATATCGGTTATTTGTTCGTCTATGTCTTTCGAAGAAACTTTTATCTGAGTCATTTTCACTCCTAGTTCATTCCATTTGATTTCTACTTGAGGCATAAGAGCAGCATCAAAATAGAAAACAAAGTCGGTATTATCAAAGTCTATTTCGCCTGTCTTTTCGTCGTTGGAGAGGGGTGAACCTACTATTTCCAATTTTTCATCTTCGATATATTTATACAACGATTCGGACAATATACCTTGTACTTCGTCGGCAACAATAGCTTTTTGGTACATTTTCTTTATCAAAGGAAGGGGCGCCATTCCTTTACGGAAACCGGGAACTACTGCTTTCTTTTGATATTCTTTTAGTTGTTTGCCTACTTTCTCTTTATAATCGCTTTCGCTTATTTCCACTTTCAACAAAAGCTCCAATTCGCTAATGTTTTCTTTTGTAATATTCATACTTATATAATATTTAACCTATTGATATTTACATTAATAACATTTTTATCAGAATTTGCAAAGTTACACAAAATAATTGATATAGAAGCATAAATGTATCTATTATTTTTTATTTTGCTGATATTTAGAATCCTAAGTCTAAACTTTTAAGAAACTTCTTATACTCGCTGTTTATGTCGGGTGGAGTATCTTTTGTGCTTTTTATTTGTGTACGCCTTGAGGCAAATATGCCTAATCCGCCATTGATGTTGGAAAATGTAGGTCGTTCTTGTACTATAGTGTTTGGCGGAGCACTTATACTCATATAGTTGGAGAGCGTTTCGTCGCCAGCATATATGTATATTTGTACACTATCCAAAATTGTTCGTATGATATTTTCGTTGGCTATAGGACCTATTTTTTCTTTTAGCTGTGCACCAAAGTTTGTACGTGTAAAGGAGCCTTGCATATAGGTGGAATTGTTGCTGTTGCGTTGTACACTGCCTTCGATATCTACATATTTTACTTCCATATTGCCCTCTGTACCTTCGAGGTAGAAAAATCGTACCACAGGTTGAAACACACGGGCAATTTTTTTATCGTCAACTTTCCATTTCACTATGGCTGTGCGGTTATTAGGGTTGCCTTGGTTGAATTGGAAACGATTGTCGGGTTTGGTTACCTCTATGCCCGAACCTATAATAAAAGTTTCGGAGGTTACACATACACCTGTTTTGCGGTTGAGGATTCTAAGTTCGTATATCCTATCAATGTCGGGAATAAACTTGTCCTTGGTTCTACAATAATAAATAGGTTGTTGTGGAGCAAAGAAGGTGCCTTCGGGCTTGTTATCCAACATGGTGTAGGCAAATTCAAACTCACGACCTGTTTGTGATGTTTTTTGCATCATACCCTCTCTTTCTTCGGCAAACCATTCTACGATTTTTACTTCAAGTTCATCCTCGGCATAGCACGAACTATCCATAATATGTGCATAATCGTAAGCATTGCCTTCGCCTAAAAAACATTTTTGAATACGTATCCATGTGGTGTCGCAATCTTGATCCAACAAACCATATACCACCATGGTTTCTTTCCATTCGTCGTTGGGATTGAACTCGGTGCTGCACGAACCGAAAATAAATACTGCTGCAGTTATCAGTAACAAAAGTTTTTTCATCTATTTCTTTTCTTAATTGTAAAATAATTTGCAAAGATACTATTTTTTTGTCAATCATAAACAACAAAAAAAGTTAAGGGATATATTTTGCCATGCTTTTATCTGCTTCAAAACTTCCTCCCGATGAAAGTTTGTCTCCCTCCCGAGGGAGTTTCAACTACATCGGGAGGAAAATTTATCTGCATCACGATGAAATTTTCGAGCCTCATCAAAGGGTATTATTGGCTATTATAGTCATCTTAATCCAACACTGCCCTGAACATCACTCTTCCATTTTGGTTTTGAACAAGGTTTAGCGATCCGTTGTGCCTACGTACTATCTGCTTGGATATGGCAAGACCTATCCCGGTGCCGCCTTTCTTGGTGGTAAAGAATGGTGTAAATATATTGTCGAGTTCTTCGGTAGGTATGGCTTGTCCGCTATTTATTACATCTATTATTATACGCTCGGCTGCATCTATAATGGAATTTATTTCTATATGATGTTTGGTATCCGATATTGTGTTGTGGCATGCTTCCATGGCATTCTTTAGCAGGTTTATCATCACTTGGCTTATCTGTGTTCGGTCGGCATACACTATTGTGTCGGTAGGTGCTATATTTACAGTTATATCGATATCCTTGGCATCAATCAGGTGTAATATCTCATCTACTATATCGGCAAGGTAAACGGGTGCTTTTTGAGGCTGTGCCACTCGCGAAAGTTGCCTGAACGATTCTACAAATTTCATCAGTCTATCGGAAGTGGAATGTATTGTTTCCAATCCTTGCTGTATCTTTTCGCCATCGTGTTTGGAACTTATCAGTGTATTGCTTATAGAGGCTATGGGTGCCAATGAGTTCATTATTTCGTGGGTAAGCATGCGTGTTATCTTTTCCCATGCTTCGGCTTCTTTGCTGTCAAGTTCGTTTATTATATTGTTGATGGTTATTACCCTCATTTCTTTGTTGTTTATAGTCATTGCGGCACATGTAAGCATCAGATTCATTTCGTCCGTCTCGGTTTGATAACGCACTGTTTTTTGCTCGCCGGGCTGTATGAGGTGTAGTACTTCCACAAGGTCGTTCGATAAGAAATTCAATCTGTTGATATGGCTTATACGTTCCATTCCAAACAATGTTGCGGCTTTACTGTTGGCTTGTAGTACCGAGCCGTTTGATTGTACTATTATTATGCCTACATTGCTACATTCCATTATTAGTTCGAAATTCTTTTCGCGTTGGCGTATTTGTTCTTTTTGGTTGTCTAAGACCTCCTTTATCCGGTTGAGCGAATAGTTGAGAAACACATTCTTGACCTTATTAGGGCCTTCGGAAAAGTGAAACGAATTGTCGTTGTTCTGTACTGCCTCGAATATAAAGTCGACTTGTTTGGCAATGTTTGTGTATATAGCCAAAAGGCGTACTACCACAGTAGCCATTGCCACTGCTACCACTATCAGCCACACCCACATACGGTTGGATATCAGCCAACCTGCCATAATACTTGTTATTATCAGCAATATTACGTAAACGGCAATACTTCTATATGGCATCTTGTGCTGCTTCATAATCCATAGCGTTTTATCTTGTTGTACAATGTTTGTCGTGTTATGCCCAACTTTTGTGCTACCATTGATAGATTGCCATTACAAGCATGTATGGCATCGGCAATAGTTTTTCGTTCCATGTCTTCGAGTGGTATTATAGGCTCGTTGCCGGCAGGTTGGGCAATGGTTCTAAGTTCAAGATGTGAGGGATTTATCGTATCATCGTTGCACATAATGGCAGCTTTTTGCATGGTGTTTTGGAGTTCGCGTATATTACCGGGCCAACGATATGCCATTAGTTGCTCACAAGCTGCCGGACTTATATTGTTTATAGTTTTGCCATACTTTTGTGCATAGTCGGCGAGAAATATTTTTGCCAATGGCACTATATCCATGGTCCTATTTCGCAATGACGGAAGGTTTATGATTATAGTGTTGATTCTATAAAGCAAATCCTGCCTAAATTCTCCTTTGTCTACCATATCAAAAAGATTGCGGTTGGTAGCCGATATTATCCTTATATCGACAAAGACAGGTTTGTTGCTTCCCAGCGGTGTGATGGTTCGGTTTTGTATAGCCACCAGCAGTTTGGCTTGCAAATGTAGTGGTAAGTTGCCTATCTCGTCCATAAATAGTGTCGATTCGTTTGCCACTTCCAGCTTACCTATGCGGTCGGCACCGGCATCGGTAAAGGCTCCTTTCTTATGCCCGAATAGTTCGCTTTCAAACAATGTTTCAGGTATTGCTCCCATATCAAGCGACACCATCTGTTGTCTGCACCGCATCGACGATTGATGTATCTCGCGTGCCAGCATCTCCTTGCCTGTTCCGTTTTCGCCCGTTATAAGTATATTGGCATCGGTGCCTGCCACTTGATTCACTATGTTGCGTATGCGAGCCATCTCGGCACTATCGCCCCAATACATAAGTGTGGCATTCGTCGCAGGCTTCTCTATCTTTTTGCTTTTCTTGTCTCTTAGGTTGTAGGCATTTTGAAGAGCTATAAGCAATTCGTCGTTCTTCCATGGTTTTATCACAAAGTCGCAAGCTCCAAGTTTCATACCCTCCACTGCAAGATGAACATCGGCATAGGCTGTAAACAGCACTACTTTGGTGTCGTGGAATATCTTAAGTGTTTCCTGTAGCCAATACAATCCCTCATTACCACTATTTACTCCGGCTCTGAAGTTCATATCCAGCAGTAGCACATCGGGGCGATGTTGCCGCAATGTGGATAACAATACATTGGGATTCGAAATGGTTATTATGGTTTCAAAATACTTTTCGGCCATCAGCTTCACAGCCGATAGTATATCTTTGTTATCGTCCAATACCAATAGTTTTCCTGCTTTTGCCATAGTTATCAGTATTTGTTTATTGCTTTAAATATCACCATGATTCTGGTTTTTAGTACTGCATATAACCACATGCAACATGGTTGCAAAGATAGTCAAAATATTCGAAATATAGGGATAACATACAAAAACTATTTTGTTCTTGCACATTATCCCATGTTTAGTTGTTTAAAAACATCTGTGTTTATCTCTTCACCACACCGGCGGGGTTTTCGGTGGCGGCACGCCACGAGCGGAACACCACTATGCCGGTGGTGAGCAATAGCACCACTGCAAGTACAGCCACATAGAGCCATAGCGGCATGGACACTTTGTTGGCAAACTGCTCGAGCCACCTTGTGCTGATAAGCCATGCCACCGGAGCGGCCACCACAAAGCATACACACACTATGGCGGCGTAGCGACGAGCCAGCATCTTTATGATTTCGGCACTTGTGGCTCCATACACTTTGCGTATGGCTATCTCGCGTTGACGGTGCTGTGTTTCGAACATCACCATGCCAAATACTCCCATAAG